>CAJJDJ010000019.1 GCA_905182825.1 Thiotrichaceae bacterium UBA7359 | reverse complement strand
TGTCTGTGCCTGCCTACATTATTGCTTATACTTATACTGGTGCTTTGGATGTGGCTGGCCCATTGCAAGTAACCCTTCGCGAAATTACCGGTTGGCAATATCGTGATTATTGGTTTCCAGAGGTTCGTTCGTTGAGTGGTGCAATAGCGATGTTATCGCTAGTTCTATATCCATATATATATTTATTAGCACGTGCGGCATTCATTGAGCAGTCAGTTTGTGTACTAGAGGTGTCCCGCACGTTGGGATGTAATGCTTTCGATAGTTTCAGACGCGTCGCTTTGCCATTAGCTAGACCTGCGATCATGGTAGGACTTTCTTTGGTTGTGATGGAAACCTTGGCTGATTACGGCACTGTGCAATACTTTGGTGTATCTACATTTACGACAGGTATCTTCAGAACATGGTTTGGTTTGGGTAATAGTCTTGCTGCTGCGCAATTGTCCGCATTATTGTTAGTGTTTGTCGCAGTTTTTTTATATCTTGAAAAGCGATCTCGAAAACAAGCGCAGTATCACCATACTAGCTCTCGTTACAGTTCTTTAATGCAGCAACGATTAACAAGAGGGCATGGTATAATTGCTTTAATTGTTTGTGCAGCACCATTGTCTTTTGGTTTTATTATACCAGTTTCGCTATTAATAAACTGGGCGATAGATACCTGTTCAGATGTACTAGGAAAAGATTTTTATCTGTTATTTTTTAATAGTTTGTTGTTGGCCTTTATTACCTCTATGTTAGCCGTGGGTATAGCTTTGTTCATGGCATATTCAAATAGAAATAATCAATTATTACTTAATAAAATAATGGTTCGTTTGGTTAGTATGGGTTATGCGATTCCTGGTACTGTTATTGCTGTGGGGGTATTGATTCCTTTTGCTTGGTTCGATAATTCATTAGATAATTTTCTAATACAAAATTTCAATATCAGTAGCGGACTATTGGTCAGTGGAACGGTATTTATACTAGTCTTTGCTTATTTGGTTCGTTTTTTAGCGGTGTCTATTAATACTGTCGAAGCAGCTTTGGTGAAAATAAAGCCAGTTATGGATGAGGTTGCAAAGACAACTGGTATGCGAGCGAATAATATTATAAGAAGTATTCATATGCCAATGATGCGTGGCAGTTTATTGACAGCGTCATTATTAGTTTTTGTAGATGTGCTCAAAGAATTACCTGCGACTCTTATATTAAGGCCTTTTAATTTCAATACACTTGCGGTGCGCACATATGAACTTGCTAATGAAGAATTATTGGCCGAAGCGGCAGTGCCTGCGTTAGCTATAGTGATTGTAGGTATTATTCCGGTTATCATTATTAGCAATTCAATCTCACGATCACGACCAGGCCATGGATAAAGCAATCGAAATAAAAAATATTTCATTATCAATAGAAGGGCGCTCTATTTTAGAAGATGTCTCTTTTGATGTTCGTGACGCTGAAATTGCTTGTCTCTTGGGACCTAGCGGTTGTGGTAAGACGACTATGTTACGTTTTATTGCAGGCTTAGAAAGACAAGATAAAGGTGAGGTTTGGATAAAAGGAGTCCAGATTAGTGATTTGACACACCATCTTCCCACAGAGCAACGACACATCGGTATGGTTTTTCAGGACTATGCTTTATTTCCGCATATGAGTGTCAGAGACAATATTATTTTTGGTTTAAAAAATTTCAATACAAAGATAGTGACACAACGGTTAGATGAATTAGTGACTTTATTTTCTTTAGAAAAGCACATAAATAAATATCCGCATAGTTTGTCCGGAGGGCAACAACAACGTGTTGCCTTAGCGCGTGCGATGGCTCCCCGTCCGGGTGTATTGCTATTGGACGAGCCTTTCGCTAGTCTCGACATAGAGTTACGCGAACAAATAGCATCCGAGTTACGACAAATATTAAAGTATGATGGCACAACTACGATTATGGTGAGTCATAATCAACTTGAAGCATTTGCTATGGCGGATGTAATTGGCGTGATGAATGATGGTCATCTGCTTCAATGGGATAGTGCATTTGATCTTTATCACAAACCGAAAACAGAAGTAGTGGCAGACTTTATTGGGGAAGGTGTTTTTATTTCGGGAGAAGTTATCAATAATAGAGAGGTTAAAACAGAGATTGGTATTATTCAAAGCGCAGTTACTCATGAAATAGCGATAGGCAAAAAAGTGCGTGTTCTCATCAGACCGGATGATATTTTGCATGATGATAACAGTGACATGACAGCGCGAGTTAGAGACAAGGCATTCAGAGGGGCTGAATTTCTATACACGCTTGAGCTAGAAAGTGGATTATGTATTTTGAGTCTTGTACCGAGTCATCATGATCATCCAATAAATGGGCCTATTGGTATACGCTTAGAAATAGATCATCTAGTTATCTTTGCTGAAAAATAGGGGTGTATGTTAAATGAGGGCTAGTCTTACCCGGTATTAAAATAGCTGCACATAGCTGTTCAATTTAATAAAAACGAGTGGTCAGAATAATGCATAGTATTCCTTCCGATTTAAAATATACAAATACACATGTTTGGTTAGAAGATATGGGTGAAAATATCTATCGAGTTGGGATAACCGACTTTGCTCAAGATGAGTTAGGCGATGTTGTCTTCGTTGAGATGCCAGAAATAGATCGTGAGTATGGGAAGAGCGATGAGTGTGCTGTAGTGGAATCAGTTAAATCAACATCGGATATTTATTGCCCATTAAGTGGTATTATTCTGGATGTTAACCTGTCACTAGAAGACGCGCCGGAGCTGATAAATTCAGAGCCATATAGTGAAGGCTGGGTATTCACGATCAAGTCAAATGACTGTTCCGAGTTAGATGAATTAATTGATGCGAATATTTATGAAGAATTAACCGAAAAGGGTTTATGAGATGATGCAATAAGATTGCAAGGTTATTCATTCAGAGTTAGTGTCGGAGAACTTAAAAGAACTAAATTACAATCCAACATTATAAATGAAATATATTTCAAAAAAGCATGGATATTAAACAAGTTTATGATCTCGCAAGAAACAAGTGAATTGACGCGACTATTAGAAGTGAAGCAATTATCCTGAAAAGGCCTCAGGGCAGCTTTTACTAATGAACAGACGTTCAGACGAGAAGTTTATTTAAACATTTTATTAATTCCTCTTGCCTTATATCTTAGTTCTTGTCAGATAATGTGTTTTGAATTAATTGTGTTTTTTTCAAGCTCGATTATCGCAGATAATTCTCTGACTGATACGGCCTAAAAGTTGATCCTTAAGCTTTGCCTATGAAGACGACCTATTGTTAGACATATATACTTTATGATACTAACGGTATTCAATTCGACTGAGTCTGTTTATAACTAAAATGCTCTAAAGACTTGAAATGGATTAAGTGAGACTCTTTTCTAAGTCTGTAGGTTAGAATTATTATTGAAATTATATCGTTCAGTTATGATCCTGCTTAGCAATGACAGCTGTCATTCTTTGTCAAAAGAAAGTGCTTACCTCGAAAGGTATTGTTGATAATCTTTTAATAGTCTATGAACGACTCTGAACGTTGTCCTATACATAATAAATTTAATGAAAGAACCTATGACAGATAATTGATAAGCTTAATTGATTAGAGCTTATTCTGTTATAAAACTTAGTATCGGAATGAAAGTGGGCCTGTTTTGGCACAAGCTGCAATCGAAAGTTAATTTAATCTTGGAGGATTTAGACATGACGGAGAATAGTTATTATGGTCAAGAAGAACATGGTCCTTATGAACTTATAGATATCGGCACATTAGAATTGGAAGAGGGTGGTTTAATTTCAAATTGCCAGCTTGCCGTTGTCACACATGGAAAGCTTAACGCCAAAAAAGATAATGCAATACTTGTTACTACCTGGTATTCAGGAACTAGTAAGATAATGGAAGACGTCTATATAGGTTCTGGTCGGGCACTTGATCCAGATAAGTATTTCATCGTGATAGTTAACCAGATTGGTGATGGCTTGTCGACTTCACCACATAATTCCGATGGAGCATCATTTCCTAAGGTACGCATCGGTGATGATGTTCGTGCTCAACACAAATTGTTGACTGAGACATTTGGTATAACAAGCCTTGCGCTTGTTGTCGGCGGTTCAATGGGCGCACAGCAGACGTATGAATGGGCGGTACGTTACCCTGATATGGTACAACGTGCTGCACCGATCGCCGGAACTGCAAAAAATACCGAGCATGATTTCATATACACTGAGACTCTCATCGATGCAATTACCACGGATCCAAAATTTCATAACGGTGATTACGTAGACTCAACAGAAGTGGTTGCAGGTTTGAGACGGCACGCAAAGTTGTGGACTGTGATGGGTTGGAGTACTGAGTTTTTTAGACAAAATCGTCACCAAGCTCTCGGTTTTGAATCAATGCAAACGTTTCTTGATGAATTCATGACTGGTTATTTTGCGCCGATGGATCCGAATAACCTGCTCTGTATGGCGTGGAAATGGCAGCGTGCTGACGTAAGCCGACATACTGGTGGTGATTTAAATGCAGCACTAGCTCGAATAACTGCTAAAACATATGTAATGCCAATCAGTCATGATATGTTCTTTCCGGCTACCGATTGTAAAGTTGAGCAACAACTCATACCAGATAGTAAGTTAAAAATTATCAACAGCATAGATGGACATCTCGCGTTATTCGGTACTGATTCTAATTGTCAGGCACAGATTGATACAATGCTAAAGGAACTTTTAGCAACATAATCGCGTTTTATGTGTAATTTTATTATTTATGAAAGTTAAATGGGTAAAGTAATCTTGCTCTCATCATAAACAAACAAGAATAGAGATTAAGCGCTGATGAGCTTCCTAAATATTGTATAGGATATTTTAAATCACCAAAATATCTATAAATAAGATTCAAAAATTTAAATTAATAAAAAATCTAATTAAATCAATGGTTAATCTAATTGCAAACAGGGCAAGCAGGGTCTTTTTTCAAACTAGCTTGATTTATATCCATATGAAGAGAATCGATCAACAAGAGGTTACCTTGTAGAGTTTTTCCAATGCCCATTAATATCTTAAGTGTTTCGTTAGCCTGAATACTACCAATGATACCGAGTAATGGGGCAATTACGCCATTAGCCGTGCACGTTTCTGAAGTAGTAATCTCTTCTCCATATAAACACCGATAACAAGGCGAAGTATCATCTTTTGGATTAAATACGGTCACCTGACCTTCGAAACGAATAGCTGCTCCAGAAACAAGAGGTGTTTTAGTTTTTATAGATGCTTTATTTAATGCGAATCTTGTTTGAAAATTATCAGAGGCATCGACGATGACATCTGCTTTAGTTGCCTCATCTAATAGTTCATCATCTTCCATGGCATGATCAATGCCCTTAATATTTATTTCTGGATTAATTGATTGAAGATGTTCTTTTGCAGATTCTATTTTTAATCGATTAATATCTGAGGTTGTATGAACAATTTGTCGTTGTAGATTACTAATCTCAACTTTATCAAAATCAACTAGTACTAGTCGTCCGACCCCAGCACTTGCTAAATAAATTGATACAGGCGAACCAAGACCACCAAGTCCTATGATTAATACGCGCGATTCATTTAGACGTTCTTGACCTGCCGCATCTATCTCAGGCAACATCATTTGTCGGCTATAGCGTAATAGTTGTTCGTCATTCATGTTAGTCACGAT
>CAJJDJ010000018.1 GCA_905182825.1 Thiotrichaceae bacterium UBA7359 | reverse complement strand
CGCATTGCTGCGTCGCAATATCTCTTGTTGAGTATATAATACCAACATTCTGATCATAGAGTGAATCATTTTCTACTCAGGACAGTTACGACTCTTAAATTGTATTTTCTTGTTCAGTTGTAACAATCAAAATTTTAAATATTCTATTGACTAGTTGGCTTTATCATCTTTACATTTTTCACTTCAAGACAATTAGAGTCTGCTTTTACTCTTACTTGTAATAATTCTTCGTAAAGCCTTTCACCACGTTTATTATCTCTGAATGAAGAACCTTTTTCTCCAGGCATCTTCTTATTTCTTTCAAAGGTGTAGCCTTCTTCGTAATCGCTATACGTCATATTAACTTTAATGCTATCGTATTTACACGCACATGTATAAAGGTTTCCATCTGTTTGTCCGCCCAATTTCGACATACAATTCATGACGAAACGTACTGTTTCCTGAGTTGGATATTCATTAGCAACTGTTTCCTCAATAGTTGGATATTCATTAGCAATAACCGGCATTGAACAAAATAACAGTAAGAAAATGCTAAAAAACAATTTTTTCATGATTTATTCTCCTGAATTAAAAACTATAGTTTTGAATCTTAAAAATATTTTTGAATTATTTTAATTACTCGCATTAGAGGTATTGTTTACTATAAAAGTTGCATCTTGATCTGATAAATATGGCTTAATTATTTTCATTATCTTGATTATATTTCCTTTATTATTTTCGACTACTTTTCGTCCAGTCTCACCTGTACCATGCCGTTCGTTATCATTCGACAAAAACATACAAACTTTTTGTGTTAACTCATGCTCATTTGAGACATAGGTAATCGCGTCTTGCTCTGAGAGTAATTCATTTATTTCTGTGAAATTAAACATATATGGACCAGTAATGACAGGTAAACCTAAACTGGCTGGTTCAATAATATTTTGTCCGCCCTTTGCTATCAAGCTACCGCCCACAAAAGCCACTTGCGATGCAGCGTAATGTAAAAGAAGTTCACCTAATGTATCTAATATGTATACAGACCGTTCAATTGTAAACATCTTTTGATTGCTATGTTTAACAAAATTTAATTGCAGTTCCTTACATAGGAATTCAATTTTATCAGTTTGCTCTGGGTGTCGTGGTGCTAAAATCAATATTGCGTCAGGAGACACTTTCATTACCTGTATATGAGCCTTCAAAATAATTTCATTCTCACCATAATGCGTGCTAGCAGCTATCCAAACTGGACGAACCTCAGAAAAATACCGCTTTACTGATTGCGCTTGCTCTTTAAGGTTTGGTGGCAGATTAACATCAAACTTCAAGTTCCCAGTTATTAACACTTTTTCACTAGAAACCCCCAATGAAATAAATCGTCCTGCATCAATTTTTGTTTGTGCAGCAATAATATCTACAAGGCTTAGAGTTTTTTTCATTAACTTTGAAACGAATCGATATCGTTTAGCCGAACGTTGACTTAATCGCGCATTTATTATGAGTATCGGTATTTTTAGATCACTGCATGCTTGATAAAGGTTTGGCCAAATTTCAGTCTCCATCGTTAGAAGAATTGACGGCTTAACTATATTGAGAAACTTTTTGACTGAAAACGGTAAATCGTATGGAAGATAACGATGCTTAACATTACTATTGGTTATTTTTTCAACGATAGTTGCCCCGGTGGGGGTAACTGTCGTTACTAATAATAGATGATTCGGATATTCTTCTAGCAAGCCACTAATGAGGGGACTTGCTGCATTAACTTCTCCGACGGATACCGCATGAATCCAGATGACTGGATTATCTTTTTTTTCCCAAGACAGAAAACCAAATCGTTCTTTCCATCTTTGTCTATAAGCAAAGTTTTTTGATCCAAATAAAAAAAGCCTAAATAAAGCTACAGGAACAAGAATGAAGATTATAAAAGTATAAAGATATCGCAATTTTTTAAATATTTTTTATCTTAAAACTTAGTTTTAATTAAGCATATCCAAATATAAGTTTACGCCATCGTTTAAGGAAGTAAATTTTTTCTCATAACCAATAGAACGTAATTTAAATACATTTGCTTCAGTAAAACTTTGATAGCTTTCCTTTAAAGAATCAGGAAATTGAATATATTTTTTTTCACCTTTTTTATGCCAACCAATAACTGCATCAGCTACGCTATTAAAACTATGAGAGTCACCTGTGCCTATATTAAATATACCAGAAATATCAGGCTGGTTCATGAACCATAAATTAATGCTGACAACGTCATCTACAAATATAAAATCTCTCGATTGTTCCCCATCAAGACATCCATGGCTTCCCTGAAATAATTTCAAAGAACCTGTTTCTTTAAGTTGATTGTTAAAATGATAAATGACGCTCGCCATGTTTTTCTTATGCGCCTCACCAAAACCAAAAACATTAAAATAACGTAGACCCACGATTTGTGAGTTCATCTTTGACTTTATATTTCTAACGTAATTATCAAATAATAATTTTGAATACCCATAAACATTTATAGGTTTTTCGTGTTTTGGGTCTTCAATAAACTTTGAATTAATCCCGTAAACCGCTGCACTTGAGGCATAAATAAAAGGAATCTCACGTTCAAGACAAAAATGCAATAATTCTTTTGAATAGCTGTAGTTATTATCCATCATGTATCCCCCATCCCATTCTGTTGTTGTGGAGCAAGCTCCCTGATGGAAAATAACTTCAATTTGATCGCATCTACTGTCACGTTCTTGAATTAACTTTCTAAATTCGGCCTTATCGAAATAATCAGCAATTTTATTCGAGACAAGATTTTTAAATTTTTTACCATCAGTAAGATCATCAACAACAATAATATCTTCTCTACCAAGTTTGTTTAAACCTACCACAATCTGTCCACCAATAAACCCTGCTCCTCCTGTAACAACAATCATATTGACCTCTACTTATTCTCAATTATTTTTTCTATCATTGAAGAAGTTGAAAACCCAGTTTCAAAAGGCAATATAACAACTTCTCCACCTGATTCTATAACGCCCTCTGCACCAGCAATTTGAGCCTCTGTATAATCACCGCCCTTTACAAGAAAGTCTGGTTCAATCAGTGAGATTAGTTTTTTTGGAGTATCTTCACTAAAGGAAACAACCCAGTCGACACAAGCTAATGCATTTAAAACTATCATTCTGTTTTTTAGAGTGTTTATTGGTCTAGAACTGCCCTTCAACCTCTTAATAGAATCATCATCATTTATTGCAACTATTAAACGATCGCCTAGTGTTCTTGCTTTCATCAAATAGTTAATATGACCCGCATGCAAGATATCAAAACAACCATTGGTCATAACTATTTGTTCACCTTTTCGTTTAGCCAAGTTAACAATTTCTGATGCTGATTTATTATCTAACAAAACCTGAGATTGACATTTAATCATGCCAGCACTATTTAACTCTTCTGGAGAGACTGTTGCTGCTCCAAGTTTTTCTACGACTAATCCTGCAGCAGTATTAGCTAAGAATGTTGCCTGCTCTAGTTCGTAACCAGAGGCTAGTGCTGCAGCTAGTGATGCTATCACCGTATCTCCAGCGCCCGTCACATCATAGACTTCATGGGTTTGTGCCTTAAGATGTAATGGCTTTTCTTTTTCGCGGACTAACGTCATGCCCATTTCTCCACGAGTCACCAAGATTGCATCTACTTTTAAATTTTTTCTAAGTGTTTCTGCTTTTCTAATCAAAACTTCATTAGTTTTACAATCACCAACCACAACTTCTAACTCTTTTAAATTAGGTGTAAGAAGAGTTGCACTAGAGTAACAGCTAAAATCTGATGTTTTTGGATCTACTAAAACAGTTATCTTTTTGTCATTGGCATGTTTAATAAGTGTTTCTACTCTTGTTAAACTTCCTTTTGCATAATCTGATAATACGACCACATCGATTGTTTCAAGTAACTGTAAATATTGCTCAATCAAAGTATCTGTTTCAGATATACTTAATTGATCTTCATAATCGAGCCTGAGCAATTGTTGATGTTGACTCAACACGCGTTGTTTAGTAATTGTTGCAACCCCGTCCTGTTGTACAAAATGACAAATAACACCTTTTTCTTGAAGTATTTTTTCCAGCCTTCTTGATGCTAGATCTTGTCCGGTCATACCTAACAATTGTGTGCTAACACCCAGAGATGAAATATTTATAGCGACATTAGCAGCCCCCCCAGGACGCTCTTCTGTGTTTTTTACACGCACAATAGGGACAGGAGCCTCTGGTGAAATCCGGCTAGTTTCACCATATATATATTGATCTAGTATAATATCACCTACAACCAAAACATTTGTCGTGCTACTTGGTTTAAAAACTATTTCTTGCATTACATCTTTCACTCTTTTATTTTGCTTTATACAGGAATTTTAACATACGATAATTATCATAGTATTTAATATGTTGATTAAAAAGCGTCTATTTTTACTTTACTTGATGTTATATGCACCATTTTGTATTGCAGAAAATGAAATGCCGGGTTTTTTTGAGGCAAACTACACCTTGTACAGTAACGACACAAAAGTAGGTCTTATAGAACGTCGTTTTTTTCAAGAAGAGGATGGGAAATTCGTTTTTCGTTCCGAGAGTAAAACCACTGGTTTAATTTCACTTTTTAAAAAAATTCATATTCTTGAAATCAGCAACTGGGATTTAATCGAATCAATTTTTACGCCCTTACATTACACATACAATCACACTAAAAAGAAGTCAAAACGTAACGTTGAGATTAATTTTGATTGGCAAACAAAACAAATCGTAAATCGTATTAACGATAAGACATGGTATATGGAAACTCAACCAAGAGTACTTGACAAATTACTCTATCAACTAGCTATCATGTTTGATTTAAAATCAGGAATCATACCAGAGACTTATTTTATTGCTGATGGAGGAAAGATAAAAGAGTACCAATTTGAATATATAGCAGATGAAGTAATAAAAACTCCACTAGGTGAGTTTAATACCATTAAACTTGCTCGTCACAAGTTGAATAGTAAGCAAGAAACATATTTATGGTGCGCTCACGATTTAAGCTTTTTACCCATAAAAGTAGTTAATCATGAAAAGGATAATCGTATCTCTACAGCTATTATTAAATCAATAAACGGATTAGGTTTTAATTCGAATTAATAATATTTTATAATTAACGATTTAGTTGTTTGATGATTTCATCTGGCGGCATATAGCCGGGGAGAATTTTACCATTTTGTAAATAAATTGCAGGTGTACCTCGTACGCCGAGTTTCTGTCCTAAGGCGTATTGTTCAGCAACCGGGTCATCACAAGGTTTTGCTTCGATAGGTTCTCTGTTTTTTGCTGCTGTTAATGCTTTTTGTCTATCTTTAGCGCACCAGACATTACTCATTTCTTGACCTACAACAGAATCAACACCCGCCCGAGGATATGCTAAATAACGAACTGTCACACCCAATGAATTCAATTTAGGGACATCTAGGTGCAATTTTCTGCAATACCCACAATCAACATCTGTAAATACATAAATTGCATCTTGCATATTTATAGAAGAGAACTCTATGTAATCACCTTCTTTAATACTGTCTAGAATATCTATTCTGGATCCAGCCCGAATATCTTCCGTTAGATTTCGACGTTCCTCAAGATCTAGTATGTCACCTTTAATAACATAATTTCCATCACGCGTAATATAGATTACATCAGTACCGATCACCACCTGATAAAGACCTTTGATAGGTGTTGATGAAACATTATCTATCTCAACATCAGGGAGTAATTTTGACAAGGCTAAAGTAAATTCAGCGTCAAGCGTATCTTTAGCTAGAGCGGAAAATGAGATGAATACACCTATCAATAAAAACTTAATTAATTTCATATTAACTCCTGAACAAAACCAGAAAAACTTAACCATTAGAAACGATAGACATGAACACACAAAATTTTAAGAAGATTATACAGAGCTTTTGTTCACTTATATTGATTAATTAACGTTATCTATCCTCTCGGATGATGCTCGGCATGCAAATCTTTCAATCGTTCCCTTGCAACATGTGTATAAATTTGTGTGGTAGAAATATCACTATGCCCTAATAACATCTGTACGACTCTTAAATCAGCACCATGGTTTATTAAATGTGTTGCGAATGCATGTCGTAGGATATGTGGTGATAATCTTTTTTGAATTTCGGCAACTTTTGCATAACGTTTTACAATGTACCAAAAATTTTGACGCGTCATAGCTTTACCGCGGTTACTAGGAAACATCGAGTTTGTTA
>CAJJDJ010000017.1 GCA_905182825.1 Thiotrichaceae bacterium UBA7359 | reverse complement strand
CACTTGATTTTAAAGATGCTACAGTTTGTGGGAATATTTTTTCAGTAGTCGAAAGTGGCGTACCAATGACAACTACGTCAGCACCGGCAACTGCGTCCTCTATGTTTAAGGAGTAATCATCTATGACATCAAGTTCAATCGCTTTCTTGAGTGTATCCTCATTACGATTACAACCAGTAACACGATTAACAAGTTTTGCTTTACGCAAGGCGCGAGCAAGCGAACCACCGATAAGTCCAACACCAATAATAGAAAGATGATCGATCAACATATCTTATTCAGCCATTATTTTAGTAAGCCCATTTATAAACCGAACATTTTCAGATTCCAAACCAATACTGATGCGCAAATGATTCGGCATACCATAGTTTGCAACAGAACGGACAATAATACCTGTCTTCATTAAGGCTTGATAAATGCCTTCTGTAGGTTGTTTAAAATCAACACAAATAAAATTTCCTTTCGATGGAATAAACCCCAAGCCCAAGCTGTCAAATGCTTTTATTAATGTCTGCATTCCACTTTGATTTATTGTAATACTATGCTTGATATAGTTTCCGTCATGCAGTGCAGCTTCTGCCGCAATTAGTGCCAAGCTATTATTGTTAAACGGTTGGCGTACGCGATTTAATAAGTTCGCTATATCTGGATGAGACAGACCATAACCTACTCGGAGACCTGCCAGACCGTAGGCCTTGGAAAAAGTGCGCGTGACAATTAAATTTCTAAATTCATTCAACCACAAACTAGCGTCGGGATAGTTCTCTTCAACAGAGGCATATTCAAAATAGGCTTCATCGACTAAAACAATAACATGCGCTGGAACGTTCTCAAGTAAATGTCTTAAACATTCACTATCAATCCATGTGCCAGTCGGGTTGTTCGGATTCGCAATAAACATTAATCGTGTTTTATTGGTGATCGCAGCCAACATGGCAGATAAATCGTGTCCCCATTCATTAGATGGAACAACAATATGTTCTGCACCCACTGCCTGAGTCACTATGGAGTAAACCGAAAATGAATGCTGCGAGTAAATAACCTGATGTTGGATATTAACAAAAGCACGGGCCACCATTTCCAAAATATCGTTTGATCCATTACCCAATGTAATATGATCGATATCTATATTATGTTTGTCTGCAAGAGCTTCTTTTAAACTGAACCCATTTCCATCCGGATAACGTGATAAATTTTTTGTAGACGCAATAGCATCCAACACCTTTTGACTTGGTCCTAATGGATTTTCATTAGACGCAAGCTTTATGATTTCATTCAAACCTAATTCTCGTTGTAACTCTTCAATAGATTTGCCCGCATGATAAGGCTGAAGACCAGCAACACCCGTTGTAGCAAGCGAGAATAAATCACATGACATAATATTTAATTCCTAAAATAGGTTAGTTTGTTTTAACTTGAGACGTAACATTTTTGAGAGAGAAACGACTACACAAATGTAATTGCCGAATATATATAGTGACATATCAACATTACAGAAAAATTCATCAGAAACGTATTCGGACAATTATAAATTGCACGTAGTGTGCACATCAAGAATGATTTACATCTAGGTGTCGCAACAACACATTGAGGGGAAATAACCATTTTCACAGTACAGCTTTGGGGTAAGACCCAAGCAACTTGACCATTGCTGCATGTTCTTCTAACTCAAGTAATGCTTTTTTGACAGGCTCATCATCAGCATGTCCTTCAATATCAACGAAAAAAACATAATCCCACATTTCCAGATGTGAAGGTCTGGATTCAATTCGTGTCATGCTAATTCCATTATCAGCAAAACAGCTTAACATCTTATGCAATGCGCCAGGCTTATTAGGTGCTGAAAAAATCAAAGAGGTTTTATCTTGACCACAAGCATTACACTTTTCTTTACCAATAACTAAAAAACGAGTCGTATTATCAGGCTGATCTTCAATATTGCTGACAAGGTTATTTAACTGATATAACTCACCTGCGATACTGCTTGCTATAGCAGCAACATGTGATTTATTGCTTGCAATACGAGCTGCTTCAGCATTACTACTTACTGCAATGCGCGCCGCTTTAATTAAATGTGTATCCAACCATGCTCTGCATTGTGCCAATCCCTGTTGATGAGAATAAACGGTAGTTATCTCGTCGATCGACTCATTCTGACTTAGCAGATGATGATGTATTCGTAATTCCACTTCACCACATATAGTTAAACTAGAGTGATTTAACATATCTAATGTGTGATTTACAACTCCTTCGATTGAATTCTCAACAGGCACTACACCATAGTGTGAAGCACCTGATTCAACTTCACGGAATATTTGATCAATTGTACTAAAGGCATTCGTCTTAACAGAATGTCCAAAATGTTTTAACGCAGCCGATTGTGTAAAAGTCCCTTCAGGGCCCAGATAAGCTATATCTAATTGTTGCTCCAATGCCAGGCAAGCCGACATGATTTCACGAAAAAGACGTGCCATCTCTTCTTCGCAAAGCGGACCTTTATTTTGTTCTATTACTTTTTTTAATATTTGAGCTTCACGTTCAGGTCGATAAAAATTCGCGGGTTCTATTGATGCATTTTTCACCTCTGCCACCTCTTGTGCGAGACGAGCACGAGTACTGATCAGACGAATCAATTGATTGTCTAATGCATCTATATCAACACGCAGTTGCGCTAGTTTTTTATCATCGGACACAATCTAGCACCAGATTATTTTTTATATCATTATTCAAGTATGACAGGATACGACAGAGACAAGCAGTTGTTAAGGAATCGCTTGTGTATTTACACTATTTTTTCATGAGATTAAACAATTGAGACGTTTTATTAATAGAATTTCGTAAGAAAGTACTCTAGCATTGAAAAAATGGTTTTTCTTATTGTTCTTCTTCTTCATATTCAACAATTCGCTCAAGGCCAGCCAAATGTTCTGTTTCAGTCAAATTAACTAACCTTACACCTTGCGTATTACGGCCAAAAACGGAGATATCTTTAACAGGTGTTCTTATTAATGTACCTTGATCACTAATCAACATAATCTGATCATCATTATCGACTGTCACAGCTCCGACAACATTTCCATTACGTTCAGATATTTGAATGGAAATAACACCTATACCGCCGCGTGACTTCTGAGGATAGTCCTTAATCGCGGTACGTTTTCCATAGCCATTTTCTGTCGCCGTTAGAATAGTTCCTTCTTTATTTTCAACAATAATCAAAGAAATAACATTTTGATCTTTACTCAGACGAATTCCACGAACTCCTTTAGCAGTTCTGCCTGTTGCACGAACATGATTTTCTGGGAAACGGACAACCTTACCTGTATTATTAAAAAGCATGATATCGTGTTGCCCATCAGTAATCTCAACACCAATAAGCTTGTTGCCCTCATCTAAATCTATTGCACGTTTGCCATTTGAACGTACTCTCGAAAATTCGACTAGTGAAGTTTTCTTGACCGTACCATTTGCCGTTGCCATGAAGATAAACTTATTCTCTTCATATTCCCGAATTGGTAATATAGCATTAATCTGCTCGCCAACTTCCAGGGGTAATAAATTAATAATCGGTTTGCCACGCGCTGTACGGCTAGCTTGTGGTAAATCATAGACCTTAAGCCAATAGACTTTTCCACGATTAGAAAAGCACAAAATCGTGTCATGTGTGCTTGCCACGAATAATTTATCTATAAAATCTTCGTCTTTGATTGATGTTGCTGATTTTCCACGCCCACCACGTTTTTGTGAACGATAAGTATCTATTGGTTGTGATTTAGCATATCCCGCATGAGAGAGAGTAACGACGACATCTTCTTCCGTTATGAGATCTTCCATTCTCAGATCTTCCTGAGTATGAACAATTTCTGTTCTTCTTTCATCGCCATAGCGTTCATAAATGTTTTTCAATTCATCTCGTATGACAGTCATTAGACGATCGGGCCGAGAAAGAATATCCAACAAGTCTGCAATGACCTCTAATAACTCTCCATACTCTTTTAGAATTTTATCTTTTTCAAGACCGGTTAATTTTTGTAAACGCAACTCGAGAATAGCTTGCGCCTGAACCGGAGAGAGACGATAACCAGCCTCAGCAAGACCATATTCTTTAGATAAGTTGTCTGGTCTTGAAGCACCGGCGCCAGCACTTTTTAACATTTGAACAACAGCACCCGATTCCCATGTTTCCGCTAAAAGATTAGTTTTAGCTTCAATTGGACTAGCAGATTTTTTAATTAGGAAAATGACCGGATCGATATTAGCTAAGGCAACCGCAAGCCCTTCTAATACATGAGCACGTGCTCTTGCTTTACGTAATTCAAAAAGACTACGACGAGTAACTACTTCGCGACGGTGACTAATAAACGCTTCAAGTAAATCCTTCAAGTTCATTAATCGTGGTCTATTGTCAGCTAATGCAACGATATTAATACCAAATACAGATTGCATCTGAGTAAACTTGTACAAATTATTCAGGATGACTTCTGCGACTTCGCCACGACGTAATTCAATGACAACACGCATACCATCCTTATCAGATTCATCACGTAGTTCACGTATACCGGTCACCTTTTTATCCTTGACCAGCTCAGCTATCTTTTCTACTAATCGGGCCTTATTCACTTGATAAGGAAGCTCGTGAATTATTATTTTACTACCTGAATCATTCTCTTCAATCTCAGCACGCGCCCGAACATAGATGCGACCACGACCTGTTTCATAAGCTTCTCTAATCCCCGAAGAACCATTAATAATAGCTGCTGTTGGAAAATCAGGACCTGGAATATACTTCATCAATTCGGGAATGGTTAATTCTGGATTTTCAATCAACGCCAAACAGGCGGAAACAACTTCGGTCAGGTTATGCGGTGGGATATTTGTCGCCATACCAACGGCGATACCACTAGAACCATTTATGAGTAAATTTGGGATGCGGGTCGGCATAACTACGGGTTCATACTCAGAACCATCATAGTTTGGAGAAAAATCGACCGTCTCTTTATCAAGATCTTCTAAAATTTCATGCGCAATTCGTGACATACGTACCTCGGTATATCGCATTGCCGCAGGAGAATCGCCGTCAACAGAACCGAAATTACCTTGTCCATCTACCAATACATAGCGCAAGGAAAATGGCTGAGCCATGCGAACCATCGTATCGTAGACAGCAGTATCACCATGTGGATGATATTTACCAATGACATCACCCACAACACGAGCTGATTTTTTATAGGGCTTGTTATAGTCATTACCCATTTCTTTCATCGCAAACAAAACACGTCTATGTACCGGTTTGAGGCCATCACGAACATCAGGTAACGCCCGACCGACGATGACACTCATAGCGTAGTCCATATAGGATTGACGCATTTCGTCTTCTATATTGATAGGCGAAAGTGCAAGTGCGAAATCAGTATCTGACATAATTTATTGTTGCTAGAAGATGTGAAAGAGCTTTATTTTGTAATTACTTTATATATCTAAATCTTAACATAATTCAGCCATTTACCCTACCAAAATTTTACTTTTTATTAAGTATCTCCAAATATTAACTACCCGAATAATGCAAGCATTTTTTTTGTATCTGGATTATGGACGATCCCTTTTTCTGTAACGATGACATCGATCAATTTTGCTGGGGTAATATCAAACCCAGGGTTAATAGCCTCGATATCATTTGGAGCTATTCGTGTTGTCTTAAAATTAGTCACTTCTTCTTTCCCACGATTTTCAATCGGAATATACGCGCCAGATTCAACTTCCATATCAACAGTCGATGATGGTGCTACAATCATCACTTTTACCCCGTGGTAATAAGCTGAAATCGCATGGCAATAGGTGCCAATCTTATTTGCAACATCACCATTCGCAGCAATTCGATCTGATCCGACTATTAACCAAGCTATTTTGTTATTTATCATCACACTTGCAATAGCAGAATCAATCACTACAGTTACCGGAATTTGCGCCTGCTGCAATTCCCAACTAGTCAGGCGTGCACCCTGAAACCAAGGCCTAGTTTCCGATGAAAATACATTTTTGATTGACCCATTTTTAAATGCCGTTTTAATAACACCCAACGCAGTACCATAACCACCCGTAGCCAATGCACCTGCGTTACAATGTGTGATTATCTGGCTATTAGCCGTGATTAACTCGGCACCCAAACGTCCCATCTCATGATTTGCGGCTATATCCTTTGAATGAATTCGCTGAGCTAACTCTAGTAAAGCTGTTTCTGGTTCTCCTTCAATCGAATCAAAGAGTTTCCTCATTTCAGCAATAGCCCAATTCAAGTTAACTGCTGTAGGTCTCGCCGTGGCAAGTTTATGAATATCACCTTCTATTTTTTCTCGCCATGATTCCTCTGCCTCTTGCCAAGCCGATCGTGCTGCTAATACAACTGCATAGGCACCAGCAATACCAATTGCTGGTGCTCCTCGAACAACCATATCTTTAATCGCTACCGCGACAGCAATTGCTGAATCATAATCAAGATAATTTATCTCTTTTGGTAGTTTTCTCTGATCTAGTAAGGTTAACATCCCTGCATTCCAACTCACGGCGGAATATGCTTCAACTGAGAATTCTAGATTTTCGTCGTCCAATTCGTTTTATCCTGTTAATGACTTATTATAGTAAAAAACCAAGGATACCTTTTTTAAGATGAAAGTTGATACCTTAATTCATGCAAGATGGATTATACCGATAGAACCGACAAATACCGTCTATGAAAATCATTCAATTGCGATCAAAGACGATAAGATCGAAGGCATACTTCCATCTGATGATGCACGTAATAAATTTTCTGCAATGAAAGAACATCATCTGGATCAACACGCACTCATTCCTGGCTTGATCAACGCACATACACATTCAGCGATGACTCTGTTACGCGGGTTAGCTAATGACCTGCCTTTAATAGAATGGCTCAATGAACATATCTGGCCTGCTGAACAAAAATGGGTTAATTCTAAATTTGTTAAAGACGGTACAGAAATCGCCGTAGCTGAAATGATCCGTGGCGGCACTACTTGTTTCAACGATATGTATTTTTTTCCTGACCAAACAGCAGAAGTTTGTGCAAATGTCGGTATGCGTGTAGTTGTTGGCTTAATCCTAATAGATTTCCCAACCTCATGGGCGAATAATCCTGATGAATATCTTCTTAAGGGCGAGCAAGTTCACGACACCTATCGACATAACCCTTTAGTAAATACGGCTTTTGCGCCACATGCGCCCTACACTGTTTCGGACGAATCACTAAAGCGTATTAATATGCTAGCAGAAGAACTTGACATCCCGATTCATATGCATGTCCATGAAACTGCACTTGAAATAGAACAAAGTATCGAACATTACGGTAAACGTCCTCTACAACGCTTAATAGATCTTGGTGTCATCAGTCCTCGCATGTTGGCAGTACATATGACGCAATTAGAACAAACTGAGATAGCAGAACTAGCCAAGTTCGGTGTGAGTGTTGCCCATTGCCCAGAATCAAACCTAAAACTCGCCAGTGGCTTTTGCCCGGCTGCACAATTACACAACGCAGGTATAAACGTCTGCATCGGCACCGATGGCACAGCCAGTAATAATGACTTAGACATGTTCGGTGAAATGCGCACCGCAGCCATCGTCGCCAAGGCCGTCGCCAAAGACAGCACCGTCCTAGATGCACATACCACATTAAAGATGGCCACACTCAATGGCGCAAAGGCGCTCGGTCTACATGAATCAATCGGTTCATTAAAAAAAGGCAAGCAAGCCGACATCGTGGCTATCAATCTAAATCAATTAGAAACCGCTCCCTTATACGAACCGCTATCGCAAATCATCTACGCCGGCAATCGAGAACAAGTCAGTGATGTCTGGATAGCTGGCAATCAAGTTTTGAAGAAAAGAGAATTAACGACGATGGAATATTCTCGATTGATGGAGAAAGCAAAAAACTGGGAAAAGAAAATAAAACCTAGGTTTGAAAAAACTTAAATTAGTACCTATACCCAGTAACCAGTCGAGCCTGTATTTTTATCTGTCTTAGTTTTATATTTTTCAATATGATAATCAATTGAATATTGGTTATCCGTAGCTAGCCATTTAAAATATTCACGTCTATTCATTTTCTTTATTTAGAAGACTCCAGAATATTCATTCCATCGATTAACAATCTCACAAAACAATAATGCAGTTTGTTCTGCATCATAACGTGCAGAGTGCGCTTCTTTGGTATCCCATTTCAATCCTGCTTCTTCTGCTGCGCGTGCTAATACTGTTTGTCCATAGGCAAGACCCGCTAAAGTTGCGGTATCGAAGGTACTGAAGGGATGGAATGGGTTACGCTTGATCTGTGTACGCTCAACAGCAGCATTTAGAAAGCCAAGGTCGAATGAAGCGTTATGCCCAACTAATATGGCGCGACTGCATTTATGTTCTTTTATTTTTTTTCGTACCGGTTTGAACACTTCATGTAGGGCCTCAGTTTCGCTAACAGCGATCTGTTTGCGAAAAGGATGATTAGGGTCAACACCAATAAAGTCCAGTGAAGCCTGATCAAGATTAGCACCTTCGAAAGGATTTACATGTTTGGAGACGACTTCATCAATACACCATTGGTGTTCTTCATTTACAGTCACTGTTACAGCTGCGATTTCTAATAGCGCATCGGTAGCTGAATTAAAACCAGCTGTTTCTACATCAACAATAATGGGCAAAAACCCACGAAAGCGTTTTGCAACAGCAGATTTTTCTTTAGTCGTTGCTTCTACTATTTCTTCAGTTGCCATGAACATGTCCCTCCGGCGCGAAAAGGAACTATTTCATCATCACCAAATGGAAATAAATCGGGGATGTCTTGTTCTTTTTTAATTAAGGTCATTTGTTCAATATTTTGTGGTAAGTCGTAATAGTCTGCACCATATTGGCTGGCGAAGGCTTCGAATTTGTCTAGTTTTCCTAAACTGTCAAATGCCTCGACGTATATCTCTAGTGCGTTAAACGCAGAATAAATACCGGCACAACCGCAACTAGATTCTTTCGTACTTCGTGCATGTGGCGCGCTATCGGTACCAAGGAAAAATTTCGGGTTACCACTTGTTGCCGCTTCCGATACAGCTTGACGATCATCTTCTGCCTTTAATATGGGCAGGCAATAATGATGTGGTTGCAAGCCACCTTTAAATAAATCATTTCTATTTAATAGTATGTGTTGAGGTGTGATCGTTGCTCCGATCTTATCACTTGACCCCATAACAAAATCTACCGCGGCACGTGTAGTGATATGCTCAAAGACTATCTTGAGTTCAGGAAAATCTCTTACCAAGGGTGTTAACACCTTATCTATAAAAACGGCTTCACGGTCAAACATGTCGACATCATCACCTGTTACTTCACCGTGAACTAACAGTGGCATGCTATCTTCCATCATGACATTAAGGACCGCATAGGTCTTCTTTATGTCCGTTACACCTTGATCTGAATTGGTCGTCGCACCGGCAGGATAATATTTTAATGCCTTAATGATATTCGACTCTGCTGCTGTCTTTATCGTACTTACCGAGGTGTTATCTGTGAGGTATAAGGTCATCAGTGGTTCAAAATTATATTTTTCATCAACACACTGTAAGATACGTTCCTTGTAAGCCAGTGCCATTTCTGTATTAACCACAGGCGATTTAAGATTAGGCATGACTATAGCGCGCGAAAATTGCGCTGCGGTATGATTAACCACATTGGATAATGCAATACCATCACGTAGGTGAAGGTGGAAATCGTCAGGTTTTATTATGGTTATCGTTTGCATATATAAACGAAATTATTACATATTAAAGATGAAAGGTATCTACACACTTTATAAAGAGAGCACAATATGGAATTCACGAAGTTAGGTAACACCAACATCAAAGTAAGCCGTATT
>CAJJDJ010000016.1 GCA_905182825.1 Thiotrichaceae bacterium UBA7359 | reverse complement strand
CAATGCCATGATCTTCGCCTTCTGTTATGGCTCTATCCAAATCATCAATGCCATAAGATGTTACGTCATATGGAAGACCTCTTTCTTTTGCTTCTTGTTCATTCAGACCCACTCGAGCTATTTCAGGATCAGTAAAGGTTGCCCAGGGTATTACAGAATAATCCACCTTAAATGATTTCAATTTACCAAAAAGTGCATTGACTGTGGCATGCCAGGCTTGATGGGAAGCGGCATGAGTCAACTGATAGGGTCCGGCAACATCACCGCAAGCATATATATTGGGTATAGAAGACTGTAATTTTTCATTAACATGGACTGTTTTGTTTGGATTTAATTTAACACCAAGTTCTTCTAAACCAAAACCATTACTATTAGCAGTTCGACCAATGGCAATAAGGATTTCATCAAATTGTATTTCAACGGTTTCATTCTGCTTTTCGCAAATTAGTTTTTTCTTATTACCTTCAATAACTATTTCTTTAGCAACATGGTCCGTACGAATCTCAATACCTTCATCTTCAAATTTTTTAGTTAGAAGGGATGCAACTTCATTGTCTTCTTTAATCATTATTCGTGATAAGATTTCAATTTGTGTTACTTGACTACCCAAACGTGCAAAGGCCTGAGATAGCTCGCAACCAATAGGGCCACCACCCAATACGATCAAACGTTTGGGTAACTCTTTAATATCCCATAAATTATCTGATGTTAGGTATTCCAATTGATCAATACCTTTTATATCAGGCACAAATGGTTGAGCGCCAGTTGCAACGATAATGCTACGCGTAGTTAATATTTTGCCGTTTATTTCTACGCTCCAGGGAGATATTATTTTTGCTTCCCCCTTGATGCATTCGACACCTAGATTTTCAAGACGCTCTACAGAGTCATGAGGTTCTATTTTTGAGATGATCGATTGAATACGTTTCATGACAGCAGGAAAGTTGATATTGGATGCAGGTACATTAATTCCGAATTCATTAGCGCGTTTTATGAGTGATGCAACTTTTGCAGATTTGATTAATGCTTTGGAAGGTACACAGCCAGTATTCAAACAATCTCCACCCATTTTATGTTTTTCTATCAATGTGACTTTTGCATTAAGAGTTGCAGCAATTAAGGCTGAAACGAGTCCTGCGGAACCTCCACCAATAACGATTAAATTGCGATCACTTTTTTTGACTTTATTAAACATCATTTTTTTTTATAATTGAAAGTATTCGTTTTCCTATATATGGAAAAAAACCTAATAACATGAAAGAAACAATCAATTCAGGTGATAAAACATCTCTAGGAGATGCTATATGAGCTAGTTGTGTGCCAGCATTCACAAAGACCATCGTTGGTATTAACATGGCGATTTGGCTCACGAGTGAAAAATTCAGTGTTTTGATTGGGGTTAAAGCCATTAATATATTAACAATAAAAAAAGGAAAGATAGGCACGATCCTGATAGTGAACAGATATAAGTCACCTTCTTTTTTAATGCCATTGTTTATTGGCTTTAGATATTTACCAAAATTTTCTTGGACATAGTCATGGAAGAGATAGCGAGTAATTAAAAATGCGATAGTTGCACCGAATACTGAACCAAACGATACTAGTAACGTACCCCAAATAAAGCCAAAGATTGCGCCTCCAGCCAAAGTCATTATGCCTGCTCCTGGTAGTGAGATACCCGTGATTAACACATAGCTTATAAAAAAAATTAAACCTGTTTTTACTGGATTCAAGGAATAATAATCATTGATTATTTGTTGTTGAGATTTTACATATGCTAAGTTCAAATATTGATAAAAATCGAATAAAAAAAACGAAGTAACGAAGGTAATAAAGAGGGTGAAAAGCACTACTTTTTTCTTATTCATATCTAAGCTCAGAAAACCTTGTTTTAATTAGTTCAGTTTACGTTAATAATTCAAAATTAAGAACGGAAAAAATCACTAAATCAATATTTAAATCTTTCATAAGGTTAAGTGATAATAATTAAAAAAAGAAGGACTCCATACTATTAGTATTGATGGTTTTATTTCACAAAAGATAGGTTTATGGAAAATTTATCAAATATAAAAACATTAAATAGAAGATTAATTCTGAATGGGACTAGTAATTTTTATTAATTATATTTCAAATCATCAGCCCCATTTTTATGTTCCTATAATGTAGCTTATTTACCGAAATATAGATTATGTAAGCTTTTCTAGAGCACATTATTGTCAATAAAATGATAGGATAGAGCAATGAATTCTATTAAGATTATATGCGTGTTCAAGAATACAGATAATCTTGGGAAGCTAAAGAAACGATGTTATGGCGCGGATATAGCTTATATAAATATAATTGTGTTGTGTTGCCAGAATATTGTCTTCAGATTCTAATCAGTTTAAAAGGTATTATACGAATTCTAATAAGGAAATCAGTGATAATTAAAACATGATAAAAAAATATGCATTTTATGCTGTCTTCAGTCTGCTTTCAGTATCAGCAATTGCAGAGCAGTTTTCTACTCCTAGTGAACGTGTTAAAGATTCTATCGAGAAAGTTATTACAGTTTTGAAAGAAAAATCTCTCGACAAAGAAGACAGATGGAAAAAAATTGGTGTAGTTATAAACGAGAGCTTTGATTTTCGAAGTATGTCGCAAAGTATCCTAGCTACAAATTGGAAACAAGCAACGGTAGAAGAGCGTCAGCAATTTGTTTTTTTCTTTTCTCAATACCTTGAAGACACCTATAGAATGAAAATTGAAGCCTATACAAATCAGAAAGTAGAATTTGTAGGAGAGACAATTCGAGGTAAACGAGCGATAGTAGAAACTTTAATCATCACAGATGACGTAGAAATTCCAGTGAACTATAAGCTTAAAGAAAATGACGGCAACTGGTTTGCCTATGACGTGATAATTGAAGGCGTGAGTCTGGTCAATAATTATAGAAGTACTTTTTCCGTTATCGTAAAGAATGATGGGATGGATGGATTGTTAACAGACATAAAATCTAGAATAAATAAATATAAGG
>CAJJDJ010000015.1 GCA_905182825.1 Thiotrichaceae bacterium UBA7359 | reverse complement strand
AGGAAAATTCTGTTTCCATGTAGCTGCCATTTTCAAGCATAAAGCGAAATATGACTTTGCTGCCGTTCATAAATGCATCAAGTTTTGTAGAAGAGACATTAAAGTTGTTAACATAAGCTAAAATAAATTCACTCCAAACCCTATCAGTCAGACAAGGCGCCTCATTGATAGAACGATTAACCGCCATACTATTGTCAATTTGATAAGACGGACAAATTCCTTTTGAAAACACATCAAGTTTTGTCTTTAAACTAAATCGCAGGCGAATTGCCTCTACACTATCTTTATATATTTCAAGGGTATACCCATTTTCATTCTCATTAAAAGCAACCTGTGTTTGATTCTCACTATTTGTATTTGTATGAGTTATCACTTCCCATTCTGCTGATACTGAAAAGGATGACAGCAACAAAATAGATACTAAAGAAATTGCAAAAAAGTTATTTGGAGGAATCTTCATTACTTTCATTTACGTTTAAATTATTAGCCATGTTAGCTTGAAATTGGTATATATTTGGTCACTGTATACAGACTATTTTCTAAATCAACAGTTTTTCCAGATAAAATGAACCGAAGAATTTTCATAAACAGTGTTTTATCAACTTTTTTGTTATCTTTTAACTATCGACTTTCTGGTGCAGAAAGGCTAAAACTATTAAATAAAACTGGTTATGTCAATGACCCAATATTTTTATTACACCATATTTCTCCTGAACATCCCGAGACGCCAGATCGAATGAAATTCATTCAAAATATCATGGAGGAGTCAGATATTTGGAATGATTTAATTCAAATTAGTCTCAAGCCAGAAATTGGAGACTGGTTACAAACGGTTCATACCAAATCACACATTGCATCAATTAAAAATAATACGCCCATCTCACACAAAGTAGCAGTAGCAGCAGTACGTGGATGTCTTGCAGCGTTAGACCAAGTCGTTACTAAAGCAATAGATAATGCATTTTGTGCCACAAGACCACCAGGACACCACGCTTTGAATACAGGCAAAGAAGAGGGCTTTTGTTATTATAATACTATTGCTATAGCAGCTCGTTATGCACAAAAGAAGTATGGTTTAAAAAATATTTTAATAATTGATTGGGATTATCATCATGGCAACGCAACAGAGGCCATGTTTTATGACGACCCAAGTGTTTTGTATTTTTCAACACATGATTTTCATGCTTATCCTGGCACGGGTGACCCTATTAAAAAGGGAAAAGGTAGGGGGTTAGGTTATAACATCAATATACATCTTCCCTGTGGAACTAATGACCAAGCTATTGTTGATATTTATAAATCTGTTTTAATACCTGCCGCAAATAGATTTAAGCCAGATTTGATATTGATCTCAGCTGGTTTTGATAGCCGCGCTCATGATTTGCTCGGATGTTTAGATATTACAGATACTGGATTTGCAACTATGACAAAAATCGTCATGAGAATTGCGAACACCCACTGTGATGGTCGAATTGTTTCAATGTTAGAGGGCGGATATAACTTGAAGGGTATTGCCAGTGCAGTGAATGCGCATATATCTCCCTTATTACATAAATGACTTTAATTGATGGCAATTAGTAGATAGTCTTTCTGCTATATTCTAATGGTTATCACTTTAAAGTAGCGATAACTATGTGTCAGAATCACCACTTGATTTGGTATAAACGGGAAATGGCATGATATTTCCTTCTTTTGTTCCCCCCTCTGTAATCTTTGCAGTACCATGCTTTTTAACTTCATCGATACGAATAATTGAATGCAAAGGTACAAAACTTCTTTCTACACCTTCAAATTCACTTTTGAGGCTTTCTTCGGTCGGATCAACAACAACGGTTGTTTTTTCACCAAAAACAAGTTCTTCAATTTCAATAAAACCAAACATTGCATCGTGATGTACACTCTTGGCATAGACTTCGAAGACCTTGCCTTGGTTGTGAAAGATGACTTTGTAAATATTATTTTCTGACATTTTTGATATATAAGCCTATTTTAGTTGCATGCTTGATTTAAAAGCGGGCGAATCATAGCATGGTTTATACTTTTCACTAAAATTTATAGTATAAGTTTCCACCAGGACCCAGGGGTAAGCCCGTATTGACCCATATAAACAGTAATATTAACCATACGATTAAAAATGCGATGGTATAGGGCAACATCATGGCCACTACCGTGCCGAGCCCCGAACCTCGTACATATTTTCTTACCTCAATAATGATGATAATCATATAAGGGTTCATTGGTGTGATGACATTGCTAACTGAGTCGCCAACACGATAAGCCGCTTGAGTGAGTTCGGGGCTGATACCAACCTGCATTAGCATTGGCACAAATACAGGGGCAAAAAAGGCGTATTTTGCTGAAGAAGAACCAATAACAAGGTTAATAATAACGACCATCAAGACAAAACAGCTTAGTAATAATGCATCTTGTACCATCAATTGGCGAAGGAACTGACCACCTGCGATAGCCAGCATCTGACCAATCCCAGACTGATTAAACGCAGCGATAAATTGAGCGGCAAAGAACGCAAGTACGATATAGGGTCCTAATCGCGCCATAACCTCACCGAGGATGCTGGCAACATCACGATCATTCTTAATGGTACCTGCAAGAGCGCCGTAAATTAATCCCGGGATAAAGAAAAGGATAAATAATAAGGGAACAGTTGCTTCTATCCAACGGTCGAAACGTTTCCCTACACCAAAGAGAGGACCATTCGTTGATGTGATGGCAAAAAATAAGGCGATTAATAATATGAATACTGACAATACTGAACAGATTAGTGCACGTCTTTCTGTTTTATTGAGTTTGTTATAATTATCATCGAGATTCTGATCTGCAACACCCTCTATTGCAGGTTCTACAAAGCGTTCTGTCACGAACCAACCGACGAAAGTTAAAATAATGGTTGAGATAATCATGAACCACCAATTACCAGTAACAGCAACTTGGTAGTCGGCATCAATAATTTGCGCACCCGATTGTGTAAACCCGGCTAATAGCGGATCCAGCGCTGATATAAATAGATTTGCACCAAAACCCGCAGAAACGCCCGCAAATGAAACCGCGATTCCAGTCAGCGGTGAACGTCCTGCTGCAATATAAAGCGCAGCCGCTATTGGAATGAGTACAACATAACCAGCATCCAACGCTACCGACGATATAATGCCGAGGAACATGGTTGCAGGTGTTAATAACCGTTGGTGAACATGCGTTATTGAAAAATGTAATAAGGCAGGGAGGAAGCCGGTTTTTTCTGCAAGCCCAATTCCTAACATGCCGACTAATACAATACCGAGAGGAGGAAAACTGATAAAATTATTTACCATTGTTGATAATAACCACCAAGCTCCTTCAGAAGAGGTGAGGTCAAAGGCGACGACCGTATTGCCTTTAGAATCTACAACACTCCAGCCTAGATTTGCGATTATCGTTGAAAGAATAGTAATAGTTATTATGCCTACTAAGAAGAGGGTAGCTGGATCGGGTAGTTTATTACCTGTTCTTTCAATGAACGATAGAAATTTCATTGTTTAACAATATCAGTTATAAATCTATCTAGGCCAGCAGTATATTTCTCACCGCTGAGCAAGAAGCCTTCGTTATGACTTCCGGTAGTTTCCAGAAAGAATTTTGGTGTTGTCGTTTCTTTTAATGCTTCAGTAAATAGTTTTTCACTATATTTGTATGGAATTATTTCATCACCTTTACTATGAATGAACAACGTTGGTGATTTTATCTTGCTTACCCTATCCATTGATGAATACTTAAGACGCGACAGGAGTGTGGTCGGCAAGTAGGGGTAATAATATTTGCCCATATCAGCGATTGATGTAAAACTTGACTCTATAATCAAACCTGCTGGTGGATGTTTTTCAGCAAGCCATGTAGCCACTGCGCCACCTAATGAACGACCAAAGATAACAATGTTATCGGTCTTAATATCTTTATGACTATTCAAATAGTTCCAGGCCGTTTCAGCATCGAGATAGGTACCTTGCTCTGATGGTTCGCCGTTGCTCTTTCCATAGCCGCGATAATCAATAATCAAAACGGATAAACTTAGTTGATGAAAAATATTGATACTATCAAGGCGATGTGAAATATTGCCTGCATTACCATGAAGAAAAAGTAGGGTTGCTCTCGCTTCAGGATGTGGAATCCACCAGGCATTTATTGCTATGTTATCGATTGTGCTTAATGTGAGCTCTTTATATTCAAGTGATAGCAACTCAGGAGTTGCTGCGATATTCTCATCGGGATAGTAGATGAATTTTGATTGGTAGAAGTAGATTGTTAATGACAGTAAAACCCAAATAATAACTAGAATGAAAATAAATGAGTGGAGTACGCGCTTTAATATTGAACTCATGATTGCCTAATGATTTTAATTCAATTATTTATGTTTACAGTGATACCAATATCTCTGAAGAAAGTCATTCCCAGTATTTTGGCATAAGAAGCGCCAATCACGATGATGAGTGAAATCCAACCTAAAGTTAGATATTTGAGGACAATAAACAATGCTGTTCCGATGAATAACACGAACACAACAATTTGTGAGAGGTACACACGCATATAAGTTACATTCTTAGCACCAAAGCATTTCGCAGCTTTTCCCATAGGGCAAAGTAAAAATACAAATGTGACAATACCGGCAAGAATGATTAAAAACAACTCGCGTAAGCTGCCAAATAAAAAGAGTGATAAGGGAACAAAAATACACGCTAGTAATACAAGCATCTTGTTCATAAAGTTTAATGATTGAAGTTTTTCTGTTAAAGACAAATTAGTTTCTATAGCTATATGAGGCATTTCTTTAGATAATTGTTAATTAGTTCAACTTTGAATTTGCCAATTACAATGCCACAAAAATTACATGTTTTAGCTTTTCTCTGAAATTTCGCACATTTGGGAGATAATATGTTTGCCATAAGAACACTCTCTCGTTACTAAGTATGAAAAACTATATTAAATAACTTGATTTTTCAGGTTCTCTTCGAGTAATTTTAAATTGCGTCTTGCATCCGACATCCATGGATGGACATCAAGAGCAAACTTAAATTCGATTAAGGCAGATTGCCAACGCCGTTGCTTTAGATAACATAAACCACGTCCGGAAATTGAACCAAAGTGACGTGGTTCAAGTTTTAGTGTTTCTCCGATGTTCTTTAAAGAAGTCTCAATGTCGCCCATCATATAATTTACAGTAGCAAGTTTGTTCCAACCCTCTGCGAATTTTGGAGCACGCTCGGTAATCTCTTCAAAGATGTCGCGCCCATGAGATAAATTACCATTTCTAACTTCATTCATTCCTTCCGCCATCAGCTTATCGATAATTGGGTCTTCCGACTTTGACCAGATAGACCATATTTTTTGAGCAATTGGCTGGGCGACTTCGAAATTTTGTGCTGCTTTTAGTTCGTTGAATAGATTATCTAATTCAGTATTTGTTTGTTCAGCGAAAACAGAATGTGTTGCTATTAAAGCAAGAAGGAAAAAAAATGACGCAGAAGGTGCATTCATTAATAAGTACTCAATATATAATTAATTGGGAGTATCCGATTAAATCAGAGCTCCCTTTAAGAAATGTGTGTGATGTTTTGTTTATTCACTCTTATCCTTCTAGATAAGCCTCAGCATCTAATGCTGCCATACAACCACTACCAGCAGAAGTGATAGCTTGACGATAAACATGATCGGCAACGTCCCCAGCGGCAAATACACCTGCGATGGAGGTAGAGGTGGCCTGACCATCAATACCACTCTTGATTTTGATATAGCCATTATTCATATCTAGTTGACCATCAAATATCTGAGTGTTGGGTTTATGTCCTATCGCGATAAATACGCCTTTTAAATGTAATTCTTTAGTATCATCACTTTGTGTGCTCTTGATGCGCATACCCGTCACGCCACTATCATCACCCAAGACTTCATCTAAAGTGTGATTCCATTCAATCTTAATGTTCCCATTTTTTTCTTTCTCAATAAGACGTTCAGATAATATCTTTTCTGAACGGAATTTATCGCGACGATGTACAACGGTGACGCTATTTGCAATATTGGATAAATACAATGCTTCTTCAACGGCCGTGTTTCCACCACCAATGACGGCAACATCAGCGCCTCGATAGAAAAAGCCATCACAAGTAGCACAGGCCGAGACACCTTTTCCTTGAAAGGCCTCTTCGGAGGGGAGACCAAGATACTGTGCTGAAGCGCCAGTAGCGATAATCAAGGCATCACAAGTGTAAGTAACACTATCACCGTACAATTTAAAGGGACGATGGGTTAATTCCGCGGTGTGTATATGATCAAATATTAATTCAGTGTCAAAACGTTCGACATGCTTCTTCATTCGGTCCATGAGCTCTGGGCCTTGCAACCCTTCAACATCTCCCGGCCAGTTGTCTACATCAGTTGTTGTAGTTAATTGACCGCCTTGCTCTATACCTGTGATTAATACAGGAGCAAGATTAGCTCGTGCAGCGTATAATGCTGCTGTATATCCAGCTGGCCCTGAACCGAGGATTAATAGTTTTGAGTGCCGTAAATTGCTCATTTTTGATTGCTCCAAGCTTGTTTAGTACTGTATGTAAAGTGCGCTATGCTACGTTATGACTTAGACTGTGTCTAATCATCTAAGGTAAAAGTTTCATTCTATACGTAATATGACTATCAAAATAACTGAGGAATTAGAATATAAATTTATTCTAGTTTTTAGTTTAAAAAGTTTCATTATAAACATATAATTACAGTTATCATCTATTAAAAAGGATTAATGTGTCGCAAGCATAAAAAAAAAAAAAAAAAAGTAAGACTATCACTGATAATTTAATTACTAATGCCAGAGAAGTGCTGATCTTTGCTTCTTTTATTATTGCAATATTTCTATTTCTCGCGCTATTCACCTATCATCCAGACGATCCAGGTTGGTCACATTCTGTAACAGTTGATGAAGTTCATAACAGTGCAGGAGTTGTAGGTGCTTGGATAGCAGATATTATTCTTTACGTATTTGGTTATTTTGGATATCTCTTTTCAATATTAATATTAATTAGTGGTTGGCGATTATTCCAATCAAGATATAAAAACGAATCTTTCAACGGGCTTTTAATCTCAATTCGAGTTCTAGGTGTAATATTAAGTTTTTTTGGTGGGTGTGCTATTGCTTGGATGCATTTTTATGCTGGAAATACACTTCCTTATGAAGTCAAGGGTGCCGGTGGTCTTTTAGGTGATGTGATTGGTTCCTTTTTGTTGAATACCACTGGTGAAATAGGCAGTACTTTATTAATGTTGGCAACCTTTATCATAGGTTTGACTCTCTATACTGGATTATCTTGGTTTCTGTTTATGGATTCTACGGGACGTTATACTTTAAACATTATTACTCTCTTAAGGACTAAATTGGCTTCTTTTAAGGATTGGACTGCTGGACGACGTGTGAAAAAGGGTCGAGAGCAAAATTATAAGCAAGAACAGGAAATAATTGAACATAGGATTCCACCAAAAATTGAACCTGTCAGGCATGAGATTGAAATCGGTATTCGTGCTATAAAAGAAAAACAAGAAAACTTGTTTGAGCCACCATCTGAAACGATCTTGCCACCATTAAATTTACTTGATGAGCCGCCACCTAAGAAAACTCAATATTCTAAAGAAGCATTAGAAGCAATATCAAGGCAAGTAGAATTAAAATTAAAAGATTTTGGTGTGTCAGTTGAGGTTGTCGCTGTTCATCCAGGTCCTGTCATAACCCGTTTTGAATTAAATCCTGCCGCGGGTGTAAAGGGCAGTCAAATTATTAATCTTTCTAAAGATTTGGCACGTTCTTTAGCAGTTATAAGCGTTAGAGTAGTAGGTGTGATACCCGGAAAACCTTATATCGGTCTCGAGATTCCAAATGAAAACCGTGAACTTGTTACCTTAGGTGAGATTTTAAATACGAAGGAATATGAGTCCGTTAAATCACCTATGGTGCTGGCTTTAGGTAAAGATATTAGTGGCAAGCCGGTGGTGACAGACCTGGGCAAGATGCCACATCTGTTAGTTGCAGGCACGACAGGATCAGGAAAATCAGTTGCACTAAATGCCATGATTTTGAGTTTGCTTTATAAAGCTACAGCACTGGAAGTTCGTTTGATAATGATCGATCCTAAAATGCTTGAACTGTCAGTTTACGAGGGTATTCCCAATTTACTTGCACCAGTCGTGACAGATATGAAAGAAGCAGCAAATGCGCTTCGCTGGTGTGTTGCTGAAATGGAGCGACGCTATAAGCTTATGTCAGCACTTGGTGTGAGAAACATAACTGGATATAACAAGAAAGTCAGTGATGCTATTGATAGTGGTAATCCGATACCAGATCCCACTTATAAAGCTATTAGCGAAGAAGATGAGATACGCTACTTAGAAAAACTACCTTTCATTATTGTCATCATCGACGAATTAGCCGACATGATGATGACGGTGGGTAAGAAGGTAGAAGAACTTATTGCCAGACTTGCACAAAAGGCTAGAGCAGCGGGTGTACATTTAATATTAGCCACACAACGGCCATCAGTAGATGTTATTACTGGTCTGATCAAAGCAAATGTACCTACACGAATAGCCTTTCAGGTTTCTTCAAAGATTGATTCAAGAACGATTCTTGACCAAATGGGTGCTGAGCAATTATTAGGCCATGGTGATATGTTATATTTACCTCCCGGCACAAGTCTGCCTGAACGAGTTCATGGTGCATTTGTATCAGATGAAGAAGTTCATAAAGTTGTCAACGATCTTAAGTCGAGAGGAACACCTGAATATGTTGATGAAATCTTACGTGGGCCCGCTGATGGTGGAGCAAATGCGATACTAGGACTTGATGTTCCAAGAGACGATATGGACCCTCTCTATGATGAAGCCGTGCGAATCGTAACAGAAACACGGAAGGCTTCAATATCGTACATACAAAGAAGATTAAAAGTTGGCTATAACCGTGCTGCAAGAATTGTAGAAGAAATGGAAAATAGTGGACTAGTTGGACCATTGGGGTCGAATGGTAGTCGAGAAGTTTTGGCTTCACCGCCACCATCAATTGATTAAATACTGGTATGTTTAATTATAAACTGTTTTCGGTTATTTTAATTTTGAGTAGCACACTCATATCAGCTGAGGAATTGTTTGATCCTTTGAAAGAATTTTTTAAAGAATTTGAGACATTATATGCTGACTTTACCCAAACATTATTAAATGAGGATGGAGAACTACTTGAAAGAACGACGGGAACTTTGTATTTGCAACAACCCAACATGTTTAATTGGCACTATAAAGAACCATACATTCAAAAAATAATAACTAATGGTGAAGTGTTATGGATTTTCGATGAAGATCTGGAGCAACTTACAATTAGAAACTTTGAAAGTGATGTTATGGAAAAAACACCTGCTGCAATTATTCTAGGTAATTCAAAACTTGAAAAGCATTTCATTCATAGAGGTCTTGGCAAAATAGAAGGATTTGATTGGCTAGAACTAACACCCCGTGATTTGGATGCGCATTACAAAAACATTCGAATAGGCTTTGATGCCAAGAAACTCGGAATGATGATTATTACTGATAATCTCGACCAAACTATTCGAATTGACTTTAATGACGTAAATAAAAATATCAAGATACCTATTGGACTATTTGATTTAAAAATTCCGGCTAATGTGGATGTGATCGATGAAAGATTAATAGAAAATTATTAATTTAATATTTATTCTAGACTTGATTTATAAAATAATAATCATATAGATATAGTCTGTGATTTTTGGTTTCGTTTTGCGAAACTATACTTGCTAATGATTTATATCAATTGTTCCTGAAATATTGCTTTGAATTTTAAAATGTCGGGATTTCCTGATATGCATTATTCATTTTATAAAATGTCATTTGAATCATTTTTAAAAAAGATGGTTTATTACAAAAGCGAAAAGCTTTCTTTTATGATGAAACTGTAATGTTCAGAAAATATAAATTTATGCATACTTGATTTAAAATACATAACTTAGGTTCTACTATATACCAACGCTTGATTATCAAGAACGATATAAGGTTATTCTTACATAGAATCAAAGAACTGGATGTAAAACTTATTTACAAAAGTGTTAAGAAATTTCTAAAATACGAAAAATTTAGGTGTAATATTATTAGTATTTTAGATACGCTAAATGAATAAACCGAAGCTACAGCTATCATTTTAAAATGATATACTATTTTTAATAATACAAACAAAGGTTTAATTTATCTGCATAAAAAATATTAGGTCATGAATAACGACACTGATTATCGACCTCTTGCTGATCGAATGCGACCTGCAACAATCAATTCCTATATTGGCCAGACTCATATTTTAGGCGAAAATAAGCCATTACGATTAACAATAGAACAAGGTCGATTGCATTCAATGGTCTTTTGGGGGCCTCCCGGCACAGGGAAAACGACATTAGCTAGATTAATAACTAAATCTTGTGATGCTCAATTTCTAGCTGTTTCAGCTGTTTTGAGTGGTGTAAAAGATATTCGTGCTGCAATAGAGAAAGCAAAACAATATAGAGAAGTTTACCATAAAGAAACGGTACTCTTTGTTGATGAAGTACACAGGTTCAATAAATCACAACAAGATGCATTTTTACCTTATGTAGAAGATGGAACTATTACCCTCATAGGAGCGACTACTGAGAATCCTTCATTTGAATTAAACAATGCATTATTGTCTCGTGTTCGTGTATATGTATTAAAGTCACTGACAACAGGTAGCATTAAAAATATTTTAGAGATAGCACTAAATGATAGTCAGGTGGGTCTCGGGAAACTAGGACTGACACTAGATGATGCTGCTTTTAATAAACTTGCAGAAGCTGCGGATGGTGATGCTAGACGTGCATTAAACGTTCTTGAGATAGTCTCTGATCTTTCCGAAGAAGGGATGATCACTGAGGCTTTATTAAATGATGTCTTAGTCGAT
>CAJJDJ010000014.1 GCA_905182825.1 Thiotrichaceae bacterium UBA7359 | reverse complement strand
ACCCATCATACGAAAAGATTTTATAATTGACCCTTATCAAGTATATGAAGCAAGGGTAATAGGTGCCGATGCTGTTTTGATTATTGTTTCAGCACTGTCGGATATGCAAATGCAAGACCTTGTCGGCACAGCAAATGAGATTGGGTTGGACGTATTAGTTGAAGTACATGACCGTGTAGAACTTGAACGTAGTATGATGTTACGCACACCTCTCATTGGTATTAACAATCGAAACTTAAATACATTCGAAACGGATCTTGATACAACACTAGGCCTCTTAACAGATGTTTTTCATGATCGTACTGTTGTTACTGAAAGTGGTATTCATACACAAGACGATGTTAGTTTAATGCGTAAAAATAATGTGAATGCCTTCCTTGTCGGGGAGGCGTTCATGAAGGCAGAAAACCCTGGAGAGGAACTTAAGAAATTATTTTTTCCTAAGTAGGTGCCGTGACTGTCGAACAAATGTTCGTTTAGTTAAGAAAAAGTTTTTGTGATGTATATAAAGTCGATCATAATTATCTGTCATTAATAAAAATTAATAAAAATGAAAAAGAAAATATGTATGGTTACTGGTGTAGGAGAAGGCAATGGTCATTCAATAACCAAACGATTTACTAAAGAAGGTTATCGTGTTGCTATGCTTGCGCGTAGCGCTGAACGACTAAATAAATATGAACAAGAGTTCGAGGGATCAAAAGGATTCGTCTGTGATGTGAACGATGCTGATTCAGTTAAGTCATCTATTTCTAAGGTTCATGATCAACTGGGACTAATCGATGTGTTTATTCACAATGCAGGTAGCGGCATGTTCGCAGACTTTCTGAGCACGACTCCTGAACAAATGGAATCTGCTTGGCGTACCAATACTATGGGGCTTTTCTTACTCGGCCAAGCCGCCGCAAAGGATATGTTAGAAAGTGGAGTAGGAGGTAGTATCGTAGTCGTAGGCGCTACTTCGTCTTTGAGAGGAGGAGCGGATTTCACGCCTTTCGCTTCCGCGAAAGCATCACAACGCTCACTAGCCCAATCGATGGCACGTGGACTCGGACCAAGGGGGATCCATGTCAGTTACGTTATAATCGACGGCCTGATCGATATACCTAGAATTCGAAAAATGGACTGGGCTAAAAATAAACCAGACGATGCTTTCCTTATTCCCGACGAGATTGCTGATGCGATCTGGTTCTTGCGTAAGCAGCCTAAATCAGCTTGGACATTTGAGCTTGATTTACGTCCTTATAGAGAGAGCTGGTAATTCATGCAACTGTATAATATGAGACTAGCATCGCATGATGGCACTAAGAAAAATGAGTTCAAGTAACACACCCTGAACATAGGAAAGGCAGATTGAATACAGTGACATCTAACTATCCTAAACTGATAGAAATCACTCATGCTAAGCACTATGTTCAGTAACTAATTGAGAGGTTCCTAAAACGGACCGATGAATCTACTAACAACATGTTTAATTATAAAAAAAGTCGGGAGATTGATTTTCAAAATCATCGAACCTTACCCCATTTACTTGAATGCTATTCAAAATTAAATATAAATACTTACTATTTAAAAAGGTGTAAGTCAACAAAAAAACAAGTACTATTAGTAGAGATATTCTGGTTTTTGAAAATGTGAGCTTTTAAAGTTCTCATATAAAACCATATGAGCAACATATAGTAACTATGTTTACAAAATAAACTAAAAAGCGTAAATTTATCAAATGTTATACAAAAAAATATTACTTTTATATGGAGAGCACACAGGAATGATTAATCGCAGTTTAAAAATAAGCTTATTGACTTTAGCCTTATCATTTTCTTTTATTAACATCACGGTTGCTGACGGCCATAAGCTTGAGCTTAATCTAGTGTGGGAAATGACTGGTTTAGCTAATCCGGAATCAGTTGTTTATGACCCCAGACTAAACCTACTTTACGTTTCTAATGTGAATGGTGGTCCAATGGACAAAGACGGTAATGGGTATATTTCCTTAGTTTCTATGGACGGCAAAATCATCAATGAGAAATGGGTGACAGGTCTTAACGGACCAAAAGGTCTCGCCCTCTTTGGCACAACACTCTATACCGCAGATATTGATGTACTTGTTGCTATAGATGTCGACCATGGTCAAATCATTAATAAGTACAAAGTAGACGATGCAAAATTTTTAAATGACGTTGCTGCAGCACCAAACGGTGATATTTATGTCTCTGACATGTTGACTAATCGTATACATTTACTTTCTGATAATAATTTTACCATATGGATTGAATCTGATGAACTTAACATGCCTAATGGTTTAGATGTTGTAGATGATAATGTCATTCTAGGTACTTGGGGCATCATGACGGATGGATTTGCAACTGCTGTTCCTGGCCACTTAAAAAGTATCTCTATTATAGATAAGACAATCACTTCAATTGGTAACGGCTCTCCTGTTGGTAACCTTGATGGCGTTGAAGCCGATAAAGATGGAGGCTTCTATGTCACTGACTGGATGAACGGTAAACTGTT
>CAJJDJ010000013.1 GCA_905182825.1 Thiotrichaceae bacterium UBA7359 | reverse complement strand
GGTTAGAGCACAGCACTCATAACGCTGGGGTCGGTGGTTCAATTCCACCCATAGCCACCAACAACTATCTGAATAATATAACAATATTCTAACACTTTAATTTATGATCCTGTGTCAGGATTTCTGTAAGGGCGCGCTAAGGGCAAGCGCCGGCATTTGAGAGAGGCTTCTTAGTCAATTCCAGAAGAACTAGAAATGGATAAACAACACGCTAAACCGTTGTACTTTGGATGCGTAAGATGCGTATATCAGTAGTGATTATACTACTGCGATGACACAATTTGTGAAACTGGCAGAGCAACGTAGTGCAGGTGCGCAGCTCGATTCTACATAAGAATATTCCAAATCCTCATCATATCTTAAATTTAATCCAATTTTTTTACATACCAAATCTTTTCGTCAAAAGTTGTTAATCTCAAACGATACTTCTCAACAATAATTTCAGAAAAAAACCATTATCAATACAACCTTCCCATATGTTTTGTGTTGGGACTAATCAAAAAATTCCGGATTTTCAGCAATAATACTTTTAGCTAAATATTTAGAGCCATTAATACTTAAGTGAGTATTGTCTCTATAATGTAGCAGACCATCTTTTGCCATAGTACAATTCTTTTCATCACAAAAGTATTTTGATGTTTTTAACAACTTCACATTCGTTCTATTCTTGACCACTGCTTCAAGAATAGAGATATAGTCTCTATATTTTTTATAGAAATAATTACTGTTTTCTTCACAAGAATCTTTATGGAATATACTGTCTGCATATTTGCACTTTTTTGGACTAAATGAAAACTTAGGAACATCATCAGTTATGTAAACAAATCTATTTTCTTTAATAAGACTGTCTAATGTTTCGTTTAACTCAGCTTCCATACTGCTACCTTTAGGTATCTGTTTGAACGACTTGCTCCAATAAGCCGAAATTATGATCGTCGTTACACTCTTATTATTGATGATATACTCAAATATTTTTTCAAAGCGTTTATTGCTAAGTATTGGTAGCGAACCTTCTACGGAATAAGATGCTACATTAATATCTTCCAGCTCTTCTGCCAAACCTAAATACAAATGTGCTGCATGACTATCACCAATTATAGCAATTTTAATTCGTTCATTATTTTTAGAATGAAAACATCCTAATGTTGCTTCTTTTTGTAAGTCTAATGACATACATAGATTAAATTTTTCGTTTTGATATTTATCAAATAAAGCGTTACCAATCTCCCCTTTGTTCAATATCAAACGGTTTGTAGCACTCCTATACATAAAGCCATCTGATTTGTAACAGTGGTACCCAATAAACCCCATTATAATCATTAAAATAAGTAAAGCATTCGTCTTGATTTTACCCCTACTACCAAATCGCATAGGTTTTTCAACAAATTGATATGTTAGCCAAGCAAGTAGAATCGAAATTAAAACTACTATAAAGCGTATTTCAAATGATGGCCTTTGATATTCCAAAATGCGTGCGAATGATAATAAAGGCCAATGCCACAAATATAGTGGGTAACTAATTAACCCAAACCATACTAGAGTACGGTTTGTTAAAATCACACGATTAAACCATGCTCCCGAACCAGCAAATATAATCAACATAGTTCCCAGTGTTGGCAACAGAGCCCACCAACCAGGGAAATATTTTTTTTCGGTAATAAAAAGAAATCCGATAATAATAAGCCCAATGCCGAGTAGAGATAACGCATTGGTGTATCGCTGTTTGATATTAATTAAAAGATTCTGATTGTTTATCATTATGTAAGCTAAAGTAGAACCAACCATCAACTCCCAAAATCGGGTCTGTGGCGAATAAAATGTTGCTACTGGTTCAGCTTGTATGTAGATAATATTAAGCGAAAATGATATGACAGCTAAAGAGATGGTAATTACCAACAAATTTAAGCGTTGTTTCCATGTAAACCATAATAATAATGGCCATATAATGTAAAATTGTTCTTCGATACCGAGCGACCAAAGATGAAGAAGTGGTTTTGTGACAGCCGCATTATCAAAATATCCGCTTTCATTCCACAGAATAAAATTAGAAATAAATCCAGCACCACCCGCAATTTGTTTGCCTAATTGTTTATATTCATCACCAAGAAGTACGAACCAACCAAATGTATAGACAGCTATCAACACCAATATTAATGCGGGAAATATGCGCTTAATTCGGCGGCTGTAAAACTCAATAAAACTAAAACTGTTGCGTTCTAAGTTACTAAAAACGATTGTTGATATCAGGTATCCGGAAATCACAAAAAAAATATCTACACCAATAAACCCGCCCTCTAATCGAATTGCGTGATAGAGAACAACCGATAGAACAGCTATTGCGCGTAAACCGTCAATATCTGCACGGTATTTAGGATATGTTAAATCTTTAGTCATTATCTATAGTTTATTCTAAATTATATATTCTTAGATCGTAAGGCGAACAATTAGCTAAAGATTGTAAAAATTATAGGAGATTATTAATCAAGATGTATACGCTGAATATATTGGAACGAAGAACACTAAAAGATATGAGAGTCTAGAGTCAGCAAATAACTCATAGCATACCAGATCGATCAATACAGAATGTTATCTGAGTATTGTTAATGAACCAGAAGATAGTCTGATTTAACCTTTAAGTAAGAGTGGTTTATTAACATGGTATATTATTTATAGAATCATACCGAGAACAAATTCCAATTAGAAGTATATCTGTATACAGTAATGAGAAACCAAAAAAAATGAACTAATATTTTAAACTACAAACTGCGCTATACCATCTCGAAATGACCAATCGACATCATGGTTTTCTACAATGGTGATGAGTATATTAGCTGGTTCTATCCCAGGATCTTTAGCTAAATTTTCTACTGCTCTAGCATAGAAAGCCAGCTTTGATTTATTCGATCTGCCCACACGCATGGTTAAATGAATCATCACCCTATCACCAGTACGCTTTTGAAATTGTAGACATTGTGGTTCCACTTCATGAATAATTTGATAGCGGTCATCATCAGGAAATGCCATAGTTTCTATAACTGCTGAATTGATTCCATTAGAAACAGCTTTTATATATTCAGGTGATTTACCTTTTAATATTGAAATATTTACAAGTGGCATATTGTTTTCCTATGAATCAAAGTAAAGGTTTTTAGAGTAAAATATAACATTTAATTCTTGTCTATCAAACTTTATAGCTTCTTTATCATAACAAGATTATATGTTTGATATATTCTATTGATTACTTTTTTTATTTACTGCTAATCTAGAAAGTTCTATAGCATGGTTAATTTGGTTGGGAAATAATTTATGTTCTTCTCCTATAGCCTGCATTCTTTTTACCGCATTGATATTTCCATTTTCATTTGCAAGATAAAACCACTTATAGGCATTGATATAATCTTTTTTAATAGATTCACCATTTTCATACATCACTCCTAAATTATATTGTGCATCGGAATAATTTGATTGAGCAGCTTTTTCAAACCATTCTTTGGCAACCTTAAAATTTCTTTTTCTACCCAAACCAAGGTAGTAATGAATAGCAACATAATTTTGAGCTTCCACATCTCCTTTAATTGCCAATGGCAACCAAAGGTTAAATGATTTTGCATATTTTCCCTGTTCAAAAAATATTTTTGGTTCATATTTCTGATCACAAGCAGAAAGCATTATTAGTAAGAAAACTAATGGTGCTCTATTCATAAAAATTAGATATTAGACAAAGCTTGTTCTATATCTTCTAGTAAATCATCGATGTGCTCTATTCCAACAGAAAGTCTTATTAGATCATCTGACACTCCTGCTTTTGTAAGTTCTTCTGGTGACAGCTGTCTATGCGTGGTGGTGGCTGGGTGACAAGCTAACGATTTAGCATCACCAATATTTACCAATCGTGTAAAAAGTTTTAATGCGTCAATAAATTTACCCCCCCCTTCAGCACCACCCTTTATACCGAAACTTAAAATACTTGCTGCATGACCTGAACAATATTTTTCTAATAATTTATAATCTTCATGGTCTACAGATCCAGCATATCTGACCCAGCTTACCTTTTTATGCGAAGATAAATAATTAGCTACATCAATTGCATTCTCACAATGACGAGCCATTCTTAAAGGTAATGTTTCTATACCTTGCAAAATCATAAAACTATTCATTGGCGAGATTGCTGCTCCCATATTGCGTAATGGCACAACTCGCGCACGCCCTATGTAGGCAGCAGCTCCTAGGGCTTCAGTATAAACCACACCATGATATGATGCGTCTGGTTCATTCAAACGTTTAAAGCGCTCTTTATGCTCAGACCATGGGAATTTTCCTGAATCAACGATAATCCCACCGATATTAGTACCATGACCACCCATGTATTTTGTTAAAGAATGTACAACTATGTCACAACCATGTTCGAAAGGACGACATAGATAAGGTGTTGCCACCGTATTATCAACAATGACTGGCACGCCTGCTCTATGGGCAATTTCAGAAATTTTTTCTAGATCTGCGACATTACCAGCAGGGTTACCTATTGATTCACAAAAAACTGCTTTAGTTTTTTCATCTACCAATGTTGCTATGCTTTCATAATCGCCGGCATCAATAAAGCGTGTCTCAATCCCCATCTGTGGAAAGGTATGTGCAAAAAGGTTATATGTACCACCATATAAACTACTGGTCGAAATTATATTATCACCTGTTTCAGCAATCGTTTGAATCGCATAGCTAATTGCTGCCATTCCCGAAGCCAGTCCCAAAGCAGCTAAACCACCTTCCATTTGGGCCACACGCTCTTCCAAAACGGCAGTTGTTGGATTCATTATTCTTGTATAAATATTACCTTCGACTTTTAGATCAAATAGATCTGCTGCATGTTGCGTACTATCAAAAGCATAAGAAGTTGTTTGATAGATGGGAACAGCAACAGCTTTTGTTGTTGGTTCCGGAGAGTAACCACCATTAACTGCAATCGTTTCAATTTTCATAATTTTTCTTCTATTATTATATCAAGTTAATTTTTCATACCTAGAGTAACAGTATGGAGGAACTTTTGAAGCTAATCCATACGCCATCACCTATAGATAAATCCAAATTCTTAAGAGCCTTATACGTCACTATAGCCTGAAATTCTTCTTTTGATGCCACACTCAATTTTACCCGTCCATTATCTTCAACCATGCCTGTTATTTTTCCCTTGTAGCTATTTTGCATACTAGAATCAAGCTTATTTCTTGATACTACGATCTGTTTTGGATCTATAGCAATATGCTCTGCATGATCTATATTATGTGGCACAATAACAATTAGCTGCTTATCCGTATTAAAAGTATTTTTTTCTACATCGATACCACCACTAAAAAGATTCAGCATTTGGTACTCAAAGACCTTGCCTTTTATTACGCTATAGACATCATCTGCCAGCCATTGTGCTTGATATTGATTATGAGTGGTAAGAATTATTGTTTTATTCAAATCTTCTTTAAGTTTCAGAATAATTTTTTCTAATTCATCGATAGAATTTTTATCAAGATGTGTGAAGGGTTCGTCGAGAATTAAAACATCCGGATCAAGTATGATAACTTGACCTATAGCAACTTTTTGTGCCTCGCCACCCGACAATGTTCGTGCATTTCTACTCGACAACTCACTAATCCCTAACAACTTCAATACTTGTGAAACTTTTTTTAATCGAATATTTTTGTCAACCTTTTTTAGTTTCAATCCAATCTCGATATTCTTAAAGACTGTTCCTCGTAAAAGATAAGGGTTTTGTTGCACATAGCCTACCGTCTTTCTGAATTGGGCAAGATTTTCTTGGATCAATTCTTTTTCATTATAAAAAAGAGTACCTGTATGCGGTAAATGAAGAAAAGAGAGTACATTTAATAAACTAGTCTTTCCTGAACCATTAGGACCAATAATCCCTACAATGTTAGATTTTTTTATATCTATACAAACATCGACAAGGTTAAAATCTGTGCCGTAATTAAACATGACATTTTTTAGTTGATAAATATTTGTCATTTAATTTTCAGCTGAAATTGTTGAAGTACACTATTAACAATGAAAGCAACAAATAACAACATGAAGCCAAGTGCCAATGCGAATTCAAAATCACCTTTGCTTGTTTCTAAAGCAATCGCGGTTGTCATCGTCCGTGTATAACCATAAATATTTCCACCTAACATCATGGCAATACCGACTTCACCTATCGCACGTCCAAAACCTGTTACTACTGCAGCAATAAGTGCGAAACGAACTTCACTCAAATAAATGATGCTTCGTTGAAAATAATCTGCTCCAAGTGAAGTACATGTCATAGCCAGTCTAGGATCTGCGCCATTAACCGCGACAATGCATAAATTCCATATTACTGGAATAATCAATACACATTGACCAATAATTATTGCTGTTAATGTATATAGCAAACTCATGCTACCTAATAATCCTTGTCTATTTAAGACGCCATATAATAATAAGCCTACAACTACTGTGGGTAGTGCCATCAATGTATTCAAGCAAGTCATTAAAAAATTTTTACCAATGAAATCATTTAAGGCAACATATACACCAAGTGGAATGCTTATCAATGTTGCAATTAATACTGCTATTAAAGAAACTTTCAATGAGGTCCAGACAACATTAAACAAAGATTTATCAAAATTGACAATGAGACTGAGAGAGGAAATAGTCGCGTCTAGAAAAAAGTTTCGATTGACATGGGTTATACTTTCCCCTGAAACTTTAATTTCTAAATCCGTATTCGGAAAAAACAGTGATTCACCATTTATTTTAAAATTTTTAATTATTTTTTGTGCTTTATCGCTAGTAACGAAGTCAATATATTTTTCTGCGAGCAGATTATTGATGCCCGAGTGAAGTTCAGGATTGACTGCTATTATGTGATATGGATTGTAAAAAGTAGGACTGCCTTGAAAAATAATATTTAAGTCTATTCTAGATTTAAATGCTAAATAGGTACCACGGTCTGTCAATGCGTATGCACGTTTTTCATTTGCTAACAATAATACTGAGCCCATTCCCATTCCTGTTTCATCATACCAATCTCCTTTGGGGTTTTGTCCACTTTCTTTCCAGATGGATATTTCTTTTTTATGTGTTCCCGAATCATCAGCTCTTGAAATAAATGAACTTTCTGAGTCATTTATTTTTTCAAATGCATCAAATATAGAGCTGGCATTGTTAATTCCTGCCGGGTCCCTCGCCGGGCCCACTAAAATAAACTCATTATGCATAATAGGATGTCGTTTAAGCCCGTAACCAGACCAGACAAAATCTTTTTCATCTTCCGGTGCATGTGTTAACAACACATCAACATCGCCCTGTTTCCCTAATCTTAAAGCTTGGCCGGAACCAACAATAATAGTCTTAATTTTTATATTATATTCATCTTCAAAAATGGAATTTAGTACAGACATCAGACCTGAATTATCAGTCGTTGTCGTTATAGCAAGACGTAGAGTACCTGTCTCAGCATTAGTTAGAGAAAAAATAAAAAACAACAATAATGTTATAATAAGTTTTTGAACTATGTGCATTGTCTTATTTTATAGTAATGTTAATTTCTCGACTTGACTTAAACTTTATTATAATTATCCTTTAAGTAATGAAGGAAACAAGCATATACAGATGAAGATTGAATTTGAAATAAATATTAACGGCTATCAAGAAGCACGTAAATTTAAATTAATAGTGGACTCTATTCGTCAATATGACAAATTGAGCCCGTCTCTAAAGTCACTCGTCTCGTCATTACAAACTCAATTAAAAGAGTTTTTAGATAACCCAGAATTCTTTAATTTTGGAGATGACCCGAATGATGATTTATCTATTTCTCACTATCATGAGCTAGAGCACCCTAGTTTTATTAGGTCAATCCGTAGATTGTTTGGTCCAAGTAGGCGTGAAATTGAATTGAGCAAGCAGCGACAAGTATTAATTGAGCGTGCCGAACATGCTGAAATTTCTGCATTTGAATCCTTGGCTGAGACCGCAGAAATTGGACGTGAACGTGATGAACTTCGTGGAAAACTTAAACAATTAAAAAATGAAACTGATTAATTCTATAGATAATATCTATTCGCCTCGTTTTTCTCATTTATTGCCTGTTTTTGTATGGAAATAAAGCTACAGAACGTGTAATTTAGCCAACCTCCATCTGCAATACGTTATAAAGATCATGAATCAGAAGCTATACATCAAAACATTGGGTTGCCAGATGAATGAATATGATTCAGCCAGAATGGTGGATTCTCTGGAAGAAGCTCATAAAATGACCCGAACTGAGGACCCATCAGAAGCGGATTTAATCTTGCTAAATACCTGCTCAATACGTGAAAAAGCACAAGAAAAGGTCTTTTCTCAACTAGGTCGTTGGCGACCACTTAAAACAATAAATCCAAACTTGGTCATAGGTGTTGGCGGCTGTGTGGCTAGCCAAGAAGGTGCAGCTATTCTAGATCGGGCACCATTCGTGGATATTGTCTTTGGCCCGCAGACTCTACATCGATTACCGAAGATGTACTCAGATGTAATTAAGAACCGAAAATCGATTGTTGATATTTCTTTCCCGGAAATTGAAAAATTCGACAATTTGCCTAGCCCAAGAGCTGACGGGCCGAGTGCTTTTGTTTCGATTATGGAAGGCTGTAGCAAGTATTGTAGTTTCTGTGTTGTGCCATACACGCGTGGGGAAGAAGTTAGTCGACCCTTTGATGATGTAATTACCGAAGTCGTTGAATTAGCAGAACAAGGTGTCAGAGAAGTAAATCTTCTCGGACAAAATGTTAATGCTTATCGAGGCGTTATGCATGATGCACATATAGCAGATCTTGCACTTCTCATAGAGTATGTTGCTGCTATTGAGGGCATTGACCGAATTCGATTTACCACGTCACACCCAGTTGAATTCTCAGATAACCTAATTGAGGTTTATGGTCGAGTACCTGAATTAGTTAGCCATTTACATCTTCCAGTTCAAAGTGGTTCTGATAGAATTCTTGCACTAATGAAACGCGGCCATACTCGGCTTGAATATAAAAATAAAATAAAACGTCTGCGTGCGATAAGACCTAATCTAAGCATGTCATCTGATTTCATCATTGGTTTCCCTGGTGAAACCGATAAAGACTTCGAAGAAACAATGAACTTAATAAATGATATCGACTTTGATCATTCATTTAGTTTTATCTATAGCGCTCGGCCTGGTACGCCAGCCTCAGGTATGCCTGATGATACCCCAATGCAAATCAAAAAAGATCGCCTATCAATTTTACAAATGCGTATTAGCCAAAGAGCCGCTGAATTCAGTGCTTCTATGATTGGCACGATCCAAACTATCCTTGTTGAGGGCCCATCAAAAAAAGATGCTAAACAACTTCGAGGAAGAACTGAAAATAATCGGATCGTAAACTTTGAAGGTCCACAAGATCTAATAGGCAATTTTATAAATATTAAAATCACTGAAGCACTACCTAATTCACTACGAGGAGCTTTACTTGATTCTCCGACATTTGATCATGTTGCCAATCTCTAATAAATTAAAAGTTTAGACAACTATCAATACCCTATCTTCAAACGATTTGTTACTAGAACCCGTAGATAACCTGCGACTGTCAAATTTATGTGGACCTATGGATCGGCATATACGGCAAATTGAGGGTTATATGGCTGTGGAGATAAATAATCGAAGCAATAATTTTCATATTAGAGGTAACAAAGAATCAGTACAGCTTACTAAACAATTACTTGTAGAAATGTATATTTCTACAGAAACCGAATTATTATCATCTCAGAGTATACATCTACATTTACAAAACATGGAGATAATGAGTGATCGAGGAGAAGGAGAAGATACTGATGAAGTTTCAATTAAAACGAAACGTGGAATGATTCGTGGTCGTACAATCAATCAAAAGAAATATTTATCAAATATTCAAGAGAATGATATTAGTTTTGGTATAGGACCGGCAGGCACGGGAAAAACTTATCTTGCTGTAGCCTGTGCGGTAGCAGCCATAGAGCAGGACCGTGCTCGGAGATTAGTACTAGTAAGACCCGCTGTAGAGGCAGGAGAAAAACTAGGCTTTCTTCCAGGTGATCTGGTACAAAAAGTCGATCCTTATTTACGCCCGCTATATGATGCATTATATGAAATGCTGGGCTTCGAAAAAGTCTCTAAATTAATAGAAAGAAATGTCATAGAAGTTGCTCCATTAGCTTTTATGAGAGGTCGAACGCTTAATGAAGCATTTATTATCCTTGATGAAGCTCAGAATACAACAATAGAACAAATGAAAATGTTTTTAACACGAATCGGATTTAATTCAACAGCAATAATCACTGGTGATATAACACAAGTAGACTTGCCTAATGGAAAACAATCGGGCTTGCGACATATTGTTGATATTTTAGATGATGAAAAGGGTATTAGTTTTACTTTCTTCAAGTCTAAAGATATTGTTCGTCATCCATTAGTCGCTCGTATCTTAAATGCTTATGATAGACATGAAAAAAAACATTCTAATAATGATTAATGAATGAGATGATAGTGATCCAAAATGTTTCTAATATGAATTCACTTCCAGCAAAAAAATTACTTATAGAATGGGCTAGCAAAGCACTTGGAGAAGATCATCAAGGAGCTGAAATAACAATTCGTATTGTTGATGAATTGGAAGGTCAATCACTCAATAAGAAGTGGCGTAAAAAAAAATCGGCAACGAATGTATTATCTTTTCCTGTGGGTAAGACACTAAAACAAGCCCCTAAATTTTTAGGCGATATTGTCATTTGTGCCCCGGTTGTAGAACGTGAAGCATATGAGCAAGATAAAACTTTCGACGCTCATTGGGCACACTTGATAATTCATGCTGTACTGCATTTGCAAGGCTATGACCATGATTCAAATAAAAGAGCCGAAGTTATGGAATCAAAAGAAATTAAAATATTAAAAAAAATAGGGTATACAAACCCGTATGAACAAAAGTGACTTCTATGAGTAACTATAAACTAATTAACTATAAAAAATGGTTGAAAAGTTTTTTCAATCTATTTTCAAATGAACCAGAGGATCGTGATGCTCTAATTGAAATTTTGAGGAACTCTGAACACCGAAACCTACTTGATGCTGATGCACTATTGATGATCGAAGGAGCATTACACGTCTCAGAAATTCAGGTCCGTGACATTATGATTCCACGTGTACAAATGATCATTATAAAGTATGATGCTGCGCCTGAAGATATACTTTCTGTAGTAGTCGAATCAGGGCATTCACGTTTTCCAGTTATTGGTGATAACAATGACGAAATAGTCGGCATATTACTAGCCAAGGATCTTTTGCATTATTTTTCCAATCCTAAAAAAGATTTTGATATAAAAGATATGATGCGGGCAACTGTGTTCATACCTGAAAGTAAAAGATTAAACGTACTATTGCGAGAATTTCGTACTAGTCGTAATCATATGGCGATCGTTATTGATGAGTTCACAGGGGTTGCTGGCTTAGTAACTATTGAAGATGTTATTGAAGAAATCATTGGTGAGATTGAAGATGAACATGATTTTGAAGAAGATGAGACAAACATCAATACTCACGACAATGACCGCTATACTGTTAAAGCCTTAACTACAATAGATGAATTTAACGATTACTTTAAGACAATAATTAACGTTGATGAATACGAAACAATTGGCGGTTTAGTTATTAATGCTTTTGGTCACTTACCCAAACGTGGCGAAACAGTAAACTTTATGAGTTTTAATGTTAAAGTTTTAAGAGCCGACAAACGACGTGTGCGTCTATTACTCTTCACCCGCCTGAACTTGGAAGAAACCTCCGATGAATCTACTAATTTAGAATAGTCTAAAGCTTATTTCTTAGTTAAAATTATTCTATGATCAATTTTTTGAAGAACAAAATTTTCGTAAAAAGATTATCAGTTATAGCACTTGGCAGTTTAATTCCATTCGCATTCGCTCCATATAATCTTCATTTTATTAGCATACTAATCCTCAGTGTTCTTTTTTATTACTGGTCTAAATCTGATTCGGCGCATGAATCTTTTGTTCTTGGGTATCTGTTCGGTTTTGCCATGTTTGGTACCGGCGTAAGTTGGCTACATATAAGCATTAACTTATTTGGTGGTGTTAATATATTTGGTGCACTTTTATTCACCTATATTTTTATCGCATATCTAGCATTATATCCGGCCTTATGCGGCTATTTACTAGTTCGATTTTTTAAACATGTGAAAGTCATTGCCTTACCTCCACTATGGTTATTGACCGAGTGGTGCCGTGGTTGGATGTTAACTGGTTTTCCTTGGCTCAATATCGGCTCAAGTCAAACTGATAGTGTTTTAGCGAGTTTCGCTCCAGTATTCGGTGATTACGGCGTTACTTTTTTTGTTTGTGTGTCTTCTATGGCGATAATTATGGTAATTGCCGGTGACACTAAACAAAAATTTGCCAGTATTTTTTTACTAATGATTATTATCACATCATCTATAATATTAACCGATATCAATTGGACAAATGACCTAAAAAAAGATATTGATATAGTTTTGATTCAAGGGGCAATTTCACAGAAACAAAAATGGAAACCTGAACAACGTCAGAAAACTTATGAAATTTATTCTAATTTGAGTAAGCCGTTTTGGTCATCCGATCTTATTGTCTGGCCGGAAACTGCAATACCATCTTTGTATCATCTAGCTGATGATTTTATTAAACCAATTTCTAATAAAGAAATATCTAGCAATGCTTTTTTCATGAGCGGCATTGCTTATGAAGATAAAGAGTCTAATAATTATTTTAATAGTGTTTTACTTATAAATAGTAAACATCATTTTTATCATAAGTATCATTTAGTACCATTTGGAGAATACCTGCCGTTTAAATCCTTACTCGATGAGATATTAAATTTTCTAAAAATACCCATGTCTAATTTTACATCAGGCAATCCTGAAGAAAAAATATTTGAAACTGATAGAGGTATCTTTGGGATGAGTATTTGCTATGAAGATGCTTATGGAACAGAAATAAGAAAGGCATTACCTAATGCTAATATTTTAATTAATGTAAGTAATGATGCTTGGTTTGGTGATTCTTTTGCGCCACATCAACATCTACAAATAGCAAGAATGCGCGCGATAGAAAATGGTCGCTATCTATTGCGTTCAACTAATACTGGGATTTCAGCTGTTATTGATAACAAAGGTAATGTTGTTTCTCGTTCTCCTCAATTTAAACCGCATGCATTATCTGCAACAGTGAAATTATATGATGGAGAAACACCATTTAGTAAATTTGGGAACAGTTTGATTCTCACTTTTTGTATATTAATTTTAATTTTAAGTTTCATGTTTAAAGAAGTGTTTAGTGTCAACATCAGCAAATAAAAAAAATAATTGATTTTTCAAGAACAAGCACGGCTAGGATTTTTAATTACAGAGTCAGATTGATCATGAACATATATTTATCAATGATAATAAATTCTTATTCTCAAGAATATAACATGTGTTAACACGAATAGTTTTAAGTAAGAGCATATAAATATTTAAAAGAGTCACTCTGCATTCAATGAAATGGCTAAATTAAGAATTGAAACTATCTTGTTCTGTATGGGTGTATCTCAATATTGATAGTCTTGTAAAAATTAGTTTCTTGTTAAAATTGTTTTATCAGAATAACGATCTAGTACTATCACAAGAGTTAAGCCAGATGCCATCATGACGGTTGAATAAGTCACTAGAATATTTAAGTTTTCGGGTAGATATGGAATAGATGAAACCAATCTTTCTTTGTTTCTAACAAACTCATAGACACGAGTCTGAAAAGGCCAGATAACATATAAAGAAGAAATTAATAAACCGGTGATGAATAGTATTGTCTGTTGATAAAATAGTCTAAAAATATATGAAATAAGTCGACTAAATAATATGACACCGGTAATAATGCCCAACACAAATGGCAATATTATTGAAAAATCAAAATGGCCGATTGCATTAAAAATATAAGCGTATTTTTTTAACATCAATAATATAAACGAACCAGAAATACCCGGCAAGATCATTGCTGAGATTGCTATTGCTCCACATAAAAAAATAAACCAAGAATCGTCCGGTGTCGATGTCGGCATCATCGTAACAAAAAAACCACCAAATAAAATACCTGATATCAAAAATATAATTTTTTTATATAATGAGTATAACCCAAGGTGAAAAAATAATAAGACGATAGAACCTAGTACAAGACCAAAAAATAAGCCATATATTATCTCAGCATGAGTGCGAATTAAAAGTGGTAGTGAAACCACACGGGTAAAGAAAAATAATGCGATTACCATGCCTATCATTAACGGAATTAAAAAACTGAAGTGCGGCCTATTAACTATGCCTTTTATATCAAAAGATATAATCATTTTTAGCCATTTGCTATCGAATGATTTAATTGCATTAATTAGCTCTTGGTAAATCCCGAGTATGAATGCCATTGTGCCACCACTGACGCCTGGAACAACATCAGCAGAACCTATACAAAAGCCTTTTATGATCAATTTTAATCTATCTTTTACCATGACCGCTAATTGTTATGATATTGTTTACTAAGTTCATGTACTGCGTTTATAAATACACCTGCATTTTCTGGATCTATGTCTGGTGTTATACCATGTCCAAGATTAAAAACATGTCCAGAACCCTGACCAAAATTTTCAAGTATCAATGCAACTTCATTACGAATTGTTTCAGGATTAGATTTTAAAACCGCAGGATCCATATTGCCTTGTAGAGCAACTTGTTCTCCTACTTTTGATCGAACCTGTCCAATATCTTGCATCCAATCCAGCCCAACGGCATCACAGCCCGTGTTTGCAATATCTTCGATCCAACAGCCCGCACCTTTAGTGAATAAGATAACTGGAATTTTTTCTCCTGCGTATTCCCGCTTCAATTGATTAATAATTTGTTTCATATATGCAAGAGAAAATTCATGGTAGGCTGGTGTCGAAAGCACACCACCCCATGTATCAAAGATCTGAATAACTTGAGCCCCTGCACTAATTTGCGCATTTAAGTAGAGGCTAACTGCGTCGGCAAGATGTTTTAACAGAAGGTGAAGAGTATTTGGTTCTTGATAAAGCATTTTTTTTATTTTCCCAAAGTCTTTACTTGAACCACCTTCAATCATGTAAGTTGCTAATGTCCAGGGACTACCTGCAAAACCTATTAAAGGCACACTCCCATCTAATTCTTTACGAATCAAACGCACAGCATCCATAACATAACCTAGATCGTCCTCAGGGTCGGGCGTAGGCAGATTTTTGATATCCGCAAGTGACTTGATAGGATTATCGAATATTGGACCAACTGACTCGATCAATTCTAATCCTAGGCCCATAGCATCAGGTATTGTCAATATGTCTGAAAACAATATCGCAGCATCTAAAGGATATCGTTTTAATGGTTGCATAGTGACTTCACAAGCAAGATCTGGTGTTTGACATAACGTAACAAAATCACCAGCTTTCTCGCGAGTTGCTCTATACTCTGGCAGGTAACGGCCTGCTTGACGCATCATCCATACCGGCGTCATATCAACCGCTTCACCAAATAAAGTGCGTATTAAACGGGTATTTTTTAATTTACTAGACATAACAACAATCTTTAATTTTTTTCAATAGAAATGATATTAACATAGAGATACGCTATTAACTCGAGAATAACGTCGTCTATATTGATTAAAATTTTATGCTATTTATGAATTCTGATAATGTAAGGCATGCTGAAAAATAAATTCATCGGACTTGGAAGTGGTCTATTACTATTCTTTATTATCTTGCTAATTCCTGCTCCGGACAATGTAAGAATAGAAGCTATGTATGTTTTAGCAGTTGCATCACTAATGGCAACATGGTGGATAACAGAAGCGATTCCAATTCCTGCTACTGCATTATTACCAATATTTCTTTTTCCTATGCTCGGTATAATGGATGGCAGTGAAGTAACAGAATCTTACGGTCATCAACTTATATACCTATTCCTTGGTGGTTTCCTAATCGCCGTTACTATTGAGAAATGGAATCTACATCGTCGAATTGGTTTATATACAATCCATTTTTTTGGTGTAACGCCTAATAAAATAATCTTTGGTTTTATGATTGCATCTGCGGGTTTATCAATGTGGATCAGTAATACTGCTGCAACTATGATGATGCTCACAATAGGCGTTGCAGTTTTAAAACAAGTCATAGATGAAATTGATTCTGATCCTGCCATTCAAATTAATACTGACCCTGAATGTTTTCATTTCGGTACAGCATTGATGCTGGGCATTGCATATGCTGCTTCAATCGGTGGCATTGCAACGCTTATTGGAACACCAACCAATGCTATTTTTGCTGGCTTAGTTGAGACCCAATTCGATAAAAGTATTAGTTTTCTTGACTGGATGATGTTCGCACTACCTTTATCGGTCATAATGTTAATAACTACTTGGTATTATATTACTCATATCGCCTACCCAAGTGAGATTGATCATTTACCAGGCGGCAAGGAAGCAATTCAACACGAACTAACTCAATTAGGTCCGATGTCTACAGAAGAAAAATCTGTACTATTTATATTTTGTATTGTTGCCTCATCATGGATATTGCGAGGCTTAATCGACTCGGAACAATTCAAAGCAGTAAAAGACTCTACAATCGCTATGGGAGGCGCAATATTACTTTTCATCATTCCCTCAAATTTAAAAAAACATGAATTCCTTTTAGATTGGCAAACAGCGGTAAAAATTCCTTGGGATATTCTGATCCTCTTTGGCGGCGGCTTTGCTCTTGCAAAAGGATTCAATGATAGCGGTTTGACACAATCAATTACAGGTCAGCTCAACGTACTACAAGGCTGTAATCTTTTTTTGATGATTTCAATAGTTACTATACTCGTTATTTTTCTCACTGAGCTCACATCCAATACAGCAACAGCATCAATGGTATTACCCATTATCGCTGCACTCTCTGTTGCCATGGGTGTACATCCTTATGGTTTAATGATTGCAGTAGCTCTAGCTTCTTCTTTCGCTTTTATGCTACCTGTAGCGACCCCACCAAACGCTATCGTATTTAGTAGCCGTTATATCACGATACGACAAATGGCTAAAACAGGAATATGGCTCAATCTCTTTGGAGCAATAATAATCACTTTATTTATTATGCTTTACCTACCATTTATTTGGGATATTGATATTAAAAATCTTCCTTTAGATATGCATATTATCGATGCACTAGAAAAGAAGTTATGACATACAAGGCAATTCCCCATTTAAAAGAGAGCGAAATAAACTTTGACAAGAACATGGATGTATTAAGCCCCTAAAGCTCTTTCTCAAGTATAAATTCAGTTACACATTACTAAATCATCCAACTTAACGATGTACACTATCGTTCTTAATTATTTTTTCTAATTCTTCGCTATTTACAGGACCATTTATACGTAAGACTAAATCACCTTTAGGGTTATAAAGAAATGTTAATGGAATCATGTTTACTTTTTGACCAACTACCTCACCGGCTAATTTTGCATCAACCATCATCAATGGATACTCAATGAAATAATCTAATGCAAAATCACTCAACTCTTCCTCATTTGGGAAACCAAAGGTAGGCCAATCTAATGTAAGCCCAATAACCATGGCGTCTTTATCTTGATGAAGATCATGAAAATCTATCAACCCATCTAGTTCTGCTCGGCAAGAGGCACAGTCGGTTCCCCATATATTAACAACAACCCATTTCCCATTGCCCAGATAATTACTTAAGGAATGTTGCTCTCCGTCCAGCCCTTGAAGCATAGCGTCATTTGGTGCAGAGTTTATAGAAACAGGTAAGGATAGGAAGATTAATGTTGTAATTAAATAAGCAATCTTAATGAACATGTTAATTAAAATATATGTGATTAGAGCCATTAGTCTATCACGATCACTATTAGTTTTTATAGCATAAAAAATATAAAGAAAAGATTCTCCGCTTAAGATTAAGTTTAGAAATAATTGATAAGATAAAACATCAATTAAAATCAGGAATATCTAATCATTAAAGCTCAATAGTTAGAATCTAACAATCTTAAAAAAAGGTAAAAACACAACACTTCTTGAGAACCATTAATACTAAATTGACAAATAAAAACAATTGCTTATGTTGGCTTTATGTATGCTATATAACCGAACCTAGACCTTTTTTTATTTGGTGTTTAAAAAAATATTACGGTTTATTACATAAAATTCTGTATAGAGTATTGTATATTAGATTTTTCTAAACGGCTGTCATGGTTATTTTTGAGTATATGAACTTGTCATCTAGAATAAATAATCAATGCCTTTGCATCTCAAGAAAGTCAAAAAGTTATTTTTTAAGCTCTAATTCCTGAGTAGGTTTCACAACTAAGGAAAATAATCTGGTATTCATAGAACGTGAATTTAATCGCGTCATAAAAAAATTAATCTTATTCATTATTCCCGGCACGACCAAATTAGTTTTACCCAGTTTTTTTAAAGCAATATCGACAACAACTTCAGGTTCCATCATCATTAGATTATTAAATTTTGACATCTTAATTAATTCAGTACGAGTCAATCCAGGACACAAAGACATAACATCGATATTATAGTTCTTTAGTTCAGCATGAATAGCTTCAGAAAATTGAAGATCATACCCTTTTGATGCAGCATAATTACCCCATCTAGCTATGGCAGAAACTGCGGCCAAAGAAGATAAGAATATTAATGCACCTTTATTTCTTTCCCTCATTTTATTAGCAAGACCATGGGTAAGGATAATATATGATTTACAATTTGTGTTAATTAACTGGATTTCATCTTCCAGATCATTATCAAGAAAATTGCCTGTATTTAGAACTCCAGCATTATTCACCAACAAACCTACTTCAAGATCGTTAACATCACGCACTATCTTTTTTGTTTCTTCTTCATTTGACAAGTCTGCACAAATCACACGTGTTTGAATATGATGATATTCAGCTATCTCTTCTGCAAGTTGCTCTAAGCGTTCTTTCCTTCTTGCAACCATAACTATATTAAATCCAATGGCGGCTAATTTTCTGCAGAATACTTTGCCTAATCCTGAAGATGCCCCGGTCACTAGTGCCCAATCACCATAAGTTTTTTTTAAATTATTTATTTATTTCACCTCACAATTTACCAATTATTTTTTCCCAAGCTTCTTTTCAATAAAAAAAAGATTATTAGATTAAAGGAATCGATTACCAAAACTAGAAAAATTTATTAACGCATAAGTATTATTAAAACAATGCCTAATCTAAGAAGAAATTAATTAACCAGCAGGACTTTTCAACTTTGCATACGCTGAAAAATCCAATTTGTTTTACTAGATTCAGATTCATCAAACCTGTAGCCACCAAGATTAAATGCTTTAATTTTTTCTGGATCTTTTAATTTATTTTTAATTATATAAGCACTCATGAGTCCCCGTGCTTTCTTAGCGAAGAAACTAATTATCTTATATCGACCTTTACTGTAATCTTTGAATACTGGAGCTATAATCTGAGCATCTATATCTTCGACATGAATAGACTTAAAATATTCGTTTGATGCCAAGTTGATTAGTGTCTTGCTCTTGCTAGCTTCTATGTCCTTATTAATTTCACTAGTGATTTTTGTGTTCCAAAATTCATACAAATCTTTACCTTTTTCACTTTCAAACTTAGTTCCCATTTCCAATCGATAGGCTTGAATTAAGTCTAACGGCCTCAACACACCGTAGAGTCCAGATAATATTCTTAAATGGGTTTGTGCAAATTTTAGATCTTTTTTACTAAATTTTTCAGCGCCGAGACCAGTATAAACGTCACCCTTAAAAGCTAATAATGCTTGCTTGGCATTACTCATGGTAAACGGAGTTTTCCATTCATCAAACCGTGTAAAATTGAGCATTCCAAGTTTTTCACTAGTTTTCATCAGAGACGAAATTTCACATGGTGATAACTTCTTCAGTTGAGAAATTAACCAACGGGAATCTGTCAAGAATTTAGCTTGTGTATAATCTTTAGTGATCGGAAGCGTTTCAAAATCCAATGTTTTCGCGGGAGATATAACTATTAGCATTAAACCAAAATTCCTAAGTCACAATTATAATTCTTAATATTAACCAAAAACTGAGATAATAACCTAGCCAATACTAGTAATAAATTTAGTTCTTACTATGAGAAAGCTTAAAAATAGAAAAACAACATTTATTCTATATGAAAATTTTCACATAAGAACTAAACGACTTTAATCCAGATTAATATGTCGTGACTTATATATTAAATTAGATGAGGTGATCAATATCGTTGAAGGTGTTTTTTGTATCAACTTCAAATCAACTACAAACAAAGTCTCAAAAGAAAAAATTCATTGGTTCTATGTCTAACGTTACTGATTATTTCTTTCGGCAGAGTGCTTGCAATCAAACCGGGGCAGGAAGATCTGATGAACCCATTAAGTAAGCATCAACAGCTGCTGCTGCACTCCTTCCTTCTGCGATTGCCCACACGATCAAACTCTGACCATGTTGCATATCACCTGCAACGAATATACCTTCCACATTCGTTTGCCATTTTTCTTGCCAGACATTAGTACGATCATTTAAATCGATACCGAGTTGTTCTATCAAACCTTCTTTTTCTGCTCCGATGAAACCCATTGCCAAGAAAACAAAATCGGCTTTTAACATCTCTTTACTTTTTGGCACATCGTTAAATTGAATACGTCCAGCTTCACGTTGTATCTCCACCTTCGTTAGTTCGAGTTCAGTTAAGTTGCCTTCTTCATCGCCATGAAATCTTTTCGTCTGTACAGAATAAACGCGTTCGCCACCTTCTTCATGCGCTGATGCGGTACGATAAACAAATGGCCATTGTGGCCAAGGGTTGTCTTGTGCACGTGAACTTGGTGGCTTAGGCATAATCTCTAGTGAAGTTACTGAGGCTGCGCCTTGACGATGCGATGTGCCGAGACAATCTGCACCGGTATCACCGCCACCGATGATGATCACATTCTTATCTTTTACATTTATCAATTCTTCTTTTGGAATGATATCATTCATACAAATTTTATTTGACTGTGATAAAAAATCCATCGCTTGATAGACACCTTTTAACTTACGTCCAGGGATCGGCAAATCACGTCGCGCACTTGCTCCACCGGTTAAAACTAAAGCATCAAACTCTTTTTTTATTTCAGTCGCATCAATATCAATACCGATATGACTGTTCGGTTTAAAAGTGACACCTTCGGCTTCCATTTGTCGCATACGTCGATCAAGATGACTCTTTTCCATTTTAAATTCCGGAATCCCATAGCGCATTAAACCACCAATACGATCATCTCTTTCAAACAAGGTTACATCATGCCCCGCACGCGCAAGTTGCTGTGCTGCGGCCATACCTGCTGGGCCTGAACCAATTACACCCACTTTTTTATCAGTTTTCTTTTCTGATATTTCTGGTTTAATCCAACCATTTTCCCAAGCTTTATCAATAATGGATAACTCTACAGCTTTGATCGTTACTGGATCATCGTTAATACCAAGTACACATGCACCTTCACATGGCGCTGGACATAGAGTTCCTGTAAATTCCGGAAAATTGTTCGTAGCATGCAAACGTTTAATCGCATCTTGCCACTGATCACGATAGACCAAATCGTTCCAGTCTGGAATCAAATTGCCTAATGGACAACCTTGATGGCAAAATGGGATACCGCAATCCATACAACGGGCAGCTTGTTCTTTTAATGGCGCAGTCGGCCAAGGTAGCATAACCTGTTTCCAGTCTTGTTTTCTTTCCGTTATGGGCCTGTAAGGTTGTTTTATCCTACCATGCTCCATAAAACCAGTTGGTTTACCCATTGGCAGCCTCCATTATAGCTTCTTCTTCTGTCAAACCTTTTCCTTTACCACGCTTGATAGCTTCAAGTACACGTTTGTATTGGATCGGCATGACCTTCACAAATTTCGATTGATATTTATTCCAGTTACTTAATATTTTTTCGGCAACAGAGCTTTGTGTATAATGCACATGTTTGGTCAGTAGGCTTTTGACTATTTCAACATCGTCCGCAGTTGTTATCGCTTCAAGATTGACCATCCCCATGTTGC
>CAJJDJ010000012.1 GCA_905182825.1 Thiotrichaceae bacterium UBA7359 | reverse complement strand
CGGGTGGCATGGATACCTTCAACGATATATTTATGTATATGTGTTTTAGTAAAACACCGGCGTTATCACCCACGGGTAATAGCCGTCCATTTGCAAAAGAAGGTGATGGCACGATCCTTGGAGAAGGTTTGGGTGCAGTGATATTAAAACGCTTAGAAGATGCTGAACGAGATAGTGATAAAATCTACGCGGTTTTAAAAGGTATGGGTTCTTCTTCTGATGGCAAGGGTAATGCTATCTATGCACCCAGCGCAGAAGGACAAACCAAAGCACTTTGGAATGCGTATCGCGAAGCAGATGTGACGCCAAGAAGTATTGAATTAGTCGAGGCACATGGCACCGGAACAGCAGTTGGTGATGCGGTTGAAGCCAAAGCCCTGTCTAGTGTTTATAGTCAGGATAATGAAGACGAAACATGGTGTGCACTCGGTTCAGTCAAGTCGATGATAGGTCACACAAAAGCAGCTGCGGGCGTCGCCGGTCTTATAAAAACGGCAATGGCATTAAGATATAAAGTATTACCACCGAGTATTAAGGTCGATGAACCTCTAGAGATTATCAACCCAGGAACGGCACCTATTTATCTTAACTCAGTCAAGCGTCCTTGGTTAAATACACTAAGCACACCACGGCGTGCGGCGTTAAGCGCCTTTGGTTTCGGTGGGAGTAATTTTCACTGCGTACTGGAAGAGGCAGAAGAAACAAAGACAGAGATTGAGTGGGACGGAAAAGTATTGATTATCGGGCTCAGCGCCGATTCAAAATCTGATTTAATAAATCAATTACCCGATGCTTCCGTATTAGCCTCATCAGAGGAGCTTCGATTTTTCGCCTACGATTCATGCCAGTTATTTAAAGCGGATGCAAAATATCGTTTGACGATAGTTGTTAATCAGGCGAGTCCAGATTTAGAAAAATTAATTGCAGATGTTAAACAGCAGCTTAATGATTCTTCTGAGTCAGCATGGCAAAAATTAAACGGTGTAACCTATAGTTCCGGTAAAATAGGCAATAACATTGCCTTCATCTTTCCGGGTCAAGGTTCTCAATACGTCGGTATGTGTCGTGACCTCGCTTGTCAATTTCCACAGTTTTCCACGGCACTCGAAGAAGCAAATCAAATTTTTATTAAAGCGACAGGTAAACAAAGCCTGGCAGACGTCTTATATCCCATCCCTGTTTTTTCCAAGGTGGAGGAAAAAGAACAAGAAAAGATATTGCGCCAAACTCAAAACGCGCAACCGGCTATTGGTGCGGTGAGTATCGGTGTATTAAATGTATTAAATCATTTTGCTGTTGCACCAACGGCAGCAATTGGCCATAGCTATGGCGAGTTAACCGCGCTTTCTGCAGCGGGATTTTACAATACAGATACCTTATACCGGTTATCACTCATCCGTGGAGAACTCATGGCGGCGGGTGAGGGTGATCGTGGTTCTATGTTGGCGGTGGTTGCAGCGTTCGAGCAAGTTGAATCATTACTCAAAGAAAATAATATTGAGTTGATTATTGCCAATCATAATTCGCCGAGTCAGGTGGTGCTTTCTGGTGCGACAGAACAAATCGATAACTTTGCCAAAATAGCCAAAGCAGAAAAAATACGTGCAATAAAACTGCCGGTTGCGGCTGCGTTCCATAGCCCCTTTGTTGCTGATGCAGCAAAACCTTTCGGTGATGCATTAGCCTCATTTGAGTTTTCAGAAAATAAATATCAGGTGCTTTCAAATACAAGCACAGATGCATATCCAACAGCGGCTGAACCAGCGAAGCAACTACTAGCGAACCAGCTAGCATCTCCAGTTAGATTTGTTGAACAAATTGAAAAATTGTATGCGGAAGGATTTAACACCTTTATTGAAGTGGGACCTGGCAAAACCTTGACGGGACTTGTAGGTGCGATTCTGGCAGATAAAGAGTTTACCGCTATTGCGATAGATGCTTCTGCCGGTAAGCAACAAGGACAATATGATTTAGCCATAGCATTGGCCCGTCTCGCAACAAAGGGTGTTGATGTTGATCTGACAAAATGGGATGCGCGTTGTTCAGAATTAGAAAGGCCAGCGACAGATGCCAAACCGGCGATGACAGTATCGATCAGTGGTGCCAATGTCATGTTACCGCGTGAATCACGTCCATCTAGCAAACCAAAGAAGACCATTATCAATATGACGGATGAAGTAAAACGAACACCTCAAGGGGCTGCTCCGGTTGTGCCACAACAAAACAAAGGTCTATTACAGGCAACGCAGGAGAGTATCCTTGCGCTGCAAAAGATGCAGGAACAAACAGCACGACTGCATCAGCAATATCTTGAAGGACAAGAGACAGCGCAACAATCGATTCAGTCATTGTTAGAACAACAACAACGATTGATGTCTGGTCTGCCATTGGCGCCAGTAACACAGCAAGCAATAGAACAAACCGCACAACAGCAAATCAAATTGAAGGTGCCTGTTCAAGAAAAAAGTGTAGTGCCATCAGCGATTGAAAAACTAATTATTAAAGAGGTCGAAGAACCAAGATCGGCAAGTAGTGAAATTGCTGAACAGACAGACATTGATATTAATAATCTCTTGCTCAGTGTCGTTTCTGAAAAAACGGGTTATCCACTAGAGATGCTGAGCCTTGATATGAGTCTGGACACTGATCTGGGTATTGATTCAATCAAGCGTGTTGAGATTCTCTCTGCGTTGCAAGAAAAACTACCCTGGTCGGCTGCAGTGAACCCGGAAGAATTAGGGACCTTTCAGTTCTTACAGCATATTGTTGAGTTCATCGTTGCCGGAAGACCCGTTGTTGAAAAATCAACACAGATAGCGGTAGTCTCTGAGACAAAACAGACTACACCAGGTGACAAGTATTTTGAAAAAGTGTTGTTGAATATTGTCTCTGAAAAAACGGGTTATCTTATTGAGATGTTGGATCTGGAGATGAATTTGGATAGCGATCTGGGCATTGATTCAATTAAGCGGGTTGAGATTTTGTCGGCATTACAGGAAGCCATGCCTGATTTGCCCATGGTTAGTCCTGATGAGTTGGGGCAGTTACAAACCCTAAGTTCAATAACAGAATTATTTATATCAGAACAAACTGAGAATGCATCAGAGTCGGCAATATTGTCTGCACCGCAAACAATAAACCATGACAACGATTTTACAGAAAAATTATTAGAAGTAGTGTCAGATAAAACCGGTTATCCGACAGAAATGTTAAATCTAGATATGAATCTGGATAGCGATCTGGGAATAGATTCAATCAAGCGGGTAGAAATATTGTCTGCCATTCAGGAACTTATCCCTGAATTACCCTCAGTAAGCTCAGATGACATGTCCGCTTTACAAACACTGCGATCAATCGTTGATGTATTTAATATGGCTGAAGTGGTTACCTCGAGTACACAGCAACCAGGGGTCACAGATCTTTCTGTGATATTGCTTGAGGTTGTTGCGGATAAAACCGGTTACCCCGCCGAGATGTTAAATCTGGAAATGAATCTGGACAGTGATTTAGGAATAGATTCAATCAAACGGATCGAAATCTTATCGGCACTGCAAGACAAAATGTCGAATCTTTCTGTCTTTGCTGCGGATGACCTTGCCGCCTTACAAACACTGCAACAAATCATTGACTATATGAACGCGCAAACAGGTGCAATAGCCCCAGAAACGGATCAGGTGAAACAGGTAGAACCAAGCAAGTGCCGTGATGTCAAAGAATCAAGATTAGTACGCAGTGTTGTTCATGCAAGGTCTCTTGATCATGCAGAGAAAAGAAATACGATTGCATTTAATCAGGCTAAAGAGGTTTGGTTAAGCAAAAGCGGTGGTGAGTTAGCTAAGCAATTAGCAGAAGAATTAAAAAGTAACGGTTATAAGACACGATTCGTTGCCAAGAATGTAAAACCTAGTGACAAACTGGGCGCTTTAATAATCTTTGCTAACAATCAATCAGACAAACAAACTTTGCTGGATGCTTTTGCATTAATGCAGACTTGCAGCGTATCACTTAAAAAGTCAAAAGGACTTCTGGTTTCGATTACTACTCTAGGCGGTAATTTTGGCTTCGATAACAATGTACAAGGCAGTGCTGATCAAGCCGGTCTCTATGGGCTCATAAAAACAGCAGATAAGGAATGGGGTGACGTCAGTTGTAAATCAATTGATATTGATTCTGACTCACTATCGATAGCTTTACTCCAGCAAGAGATCTTTCTTAAAGGTCCATTAGAAATAGGGTTGGTAGGTGAACAACTTTTCCAACTGTCATTACAAGAGGAAACGCTAGCAGAAGCACAATCACAATCACAATCACAAACAGAACATAAGCTGCTTAATGAAAAAGATTGTATTGTAATATCAGGTGGTGCACGTGGTGTAACCGCAGAGATGGCGATAAAACTGGCAGGCACCTATCAATGTAATCTTTTATTGTTAGGTCGTAGTCCGAACCCGGAAGATGAACCTGAATGGTTGACGACATTAACTGAATCAGTAACGATAAAAAAAGAAATTTTCAATAATTCAGGAAAAAAGCTTAAGCCTGCTGATTTGGAAATGCGTTATCAATCGATATTAGCCAATCGTGAGGTAAGAAACTCTCTACAACGTATCGAGAAAACAGGCGCGATGGTCCAATACGCATCTGTAGATGTTACTGATGCTGATGCCGTTGCCAATGTGATCGATATGGCACGTATAGAGTTAGGTAATGTGACAGGTATTATTCATGCCGCAGGTATTCTTGCTGATCGCTTAATCGAAGATAAAACAACTGAACAGTTCGACGCTGTTTATGCTACCAAGGTAGAGGGATTAAAGAATTTGCTCTCAGCTACTCGAGATGATGAATTGAAGTTAATAGTCATGTATTCATCTACCACAGCACGATTAGGGCGTAAGGGACAGGTTGATTATGCGGCTGCTAATGAAATATTAAATAAAATTGCGCAATCTGAAAATGAAACAAGAAAAGACTGTAAGGTCTTGTCTATCAATTGGGGGCCTTGGGATGGCGGCATGGTGACACCCGCATTGAAAAAACTGTTTGCTGCAGAGGGCGTTGGGGTCATTGGCTTAAAAGCGGGCACAGATTATCTGATACAAGAAATAGAATCAGCTGGACCCGTGGAAACGGTTATCCTCGGCGAAACAGACAACATACTCACGGCGATACCTTTAAATAAGTCATTACCTTTAACAGAGCGTGCTAATATGACCATTGCATTCGAGCGTGATCTTGCAGTTAGTTCGAATGATTTTCTCAATTCGCATGTCATGAACGGACAGGCTGTGTTACCCGTAGCCATGATCATCGAATGGTTTGCGCATGGCGCGTTGCATTCGAATCCGGGCATGCAATTTCATGGCTTCGATGATTTCCGCGTATTAAAAGGCATCACATTAAAGACAAATGAAAATATTCATTTAAGTATCCTGGCAGGGACTATGGTTCAGCAAGGTCATTTATCACTAGTGCCAGTTGAGTTACGTTCGGATGATATATTATACGCTAGTGCCGTCATGGTATTGGTTGATGATTATGATGATGAAAATGTGTTACCAAAACTGAAAGCGGTTAAAGACACTTACCAATATCAACAAGGTGAGTATTATCAAAATGGACAGTTGTTTCATGGCCAGCATCTGCATGGCATAAAAGTAGTAACGCACTGCAGTGGAAAAGGTATTGTTGCTAATGTAAATTCAGCGCCAACACCGACGGCTTGGATGAAGCAACCAATACGTTCCAGCTGGTTGACCGATCCATTAATACTCGATTCTGCATTTCAGATGATGATCTTATGGAGCTTTGAGCAACAGGGGATTGGTTCATTACCCACGGCAATAGCCCACTATCGACAATATAGTCGATGCTATCCAAAAGACGGCGCTAAAGTCATAGCGGATGTCATCGAACATACGAATCATCGTGCTAATGCCTCAATCGAATTTGTGGATAATAAAGGTACTTTGATTGCATTAATGGAAGGTTACGAATGTGTTCGTGATAGTTCATTAGAATTAGCGTTTAAGGAAAATGCGCTTAGCATCGAAGATTAAGTAATAATATTTCTCTTTGAATCTTTAAATCTAATGGTAGAACGTATTGCAATTGTAGGTATCGGCGGAGTATTCCCCGGCGCATGCGATCTGGATGAATTTTGGCAAAATATTTTGTCCGCTAAAGATTCTGCTATTGATGTAGGCACAGATCGTTGGCGGCTGGACCCTGATGATTTGTATTCTCTAAAGCTGGAAGCCGATAAAGTTAATTCTCGACGCGCCTGCTTAATACAGAATTTTGAATTTAATCCTGAGGGATTCAATGTAGATGCTGATTTGTTGAATCGTCTGGACCCGATGTATCAGATTTTGTTGCATGCTGGGCGTAATGCTTGGCTAGATACCAATACCAGTGCGATAGATAAACGTCGTGTGGGCATCATCATAGGCAATATTGTTTTACCTACCGAATCATCATCTTTGTTTAGTGATGAGCAATTCAAAACATTATTCGAAACGCAATTAAAGATAAGCTCCGATGGTAAACCTGACACTACTGAAGCACTTAATCGTTATGTTGCCGGTTTACCTGGTGGGTTATTAGCAAAGGCCCTAGGTCTTGGTGCTGGTGCCTATACGTTAGACGCAGCTTGTGCTTCGTCACTCTATTCACTGAAGTATGCGATAGATGAGTTAGTCTCGGGTCGAACTGATGCGATGTTAGCCGGCGGTGTATCACGCCCCGATAGTCTCTATACGCAGATGGGATTCTCTCAACTCAATGCCATTTCAAAATCTGGTCGTTGCTCTCCATTCGATAGCAAGGCTGATGGTCTGGTTGTCGGTGAAGGCGCTGGCATTTTTGTCCTTAAGCGTTTGGAAGATGCAATTGCACAGGATGATCATATCTATGCAACGATAGCAGGGATTGGGCTTTCGAATGATATTGAAGGCAATATCATGTCACCGGACACAGAAGGGCAGTCTCGTGCGATGCAATCTGCTTATGCTAAGGCTGGCTGGTTGCCGAATCAAGTACAGCACATTGAATGCCATGGTACCGGTACACCTGTTGGTGATGGTGTTGAATTCAATTCTCTAAAGAATCTTTGGCAACAACATCATGTCAAAGGCGAGTGTGTGATTGGTTCCGTAAAA
>CAJJDJ010000011.1 GCA_905182825.1 Thiotrichaceae bacterium UBA7359 | reverse complement strand
AGCGTTGTTATGGGGGCCTATGCGGGTTATTGCTGATGAGCATATTGCTAATGGGTTGTCAGACATAGAATCAGTACAGCTGGCTAGTGATACTGTGATCTCAAGACAAATCCTGAGTACGGCAATGCCGCGGCGATTTACACATATGGCGCGTGATATCTGGACCTTACAAGTCAAATTAAAGAAGACTAAAAAGCGGGCAACACGCGTATTAATGCATCCAAAATTTAGAGCGGCGTATGATTTTCTATTGTTACGCGCCCAAGCGGGAGAATGCCTAACTGAATTTGTTGATTATTGGACAAAAGAACAATTGGAAGAACCTCTGGCTAGTAAACAGAAGATAAAATCTGGATACCATAAACCTAGTTCGAAACGACGTCCGCGCAAGAATATCAATAAAACTCCGACTGATTCATGACTATTGTTTATATCGGTTTGGGTAGTAACTTAGGCGGAGATTTTGCATCACCTAAGCAGAATATTACTTCTGCTATAAATGCGCTCGCCAAGATAAAATCTATTCAAATAATTAGAATATCTTCTTTTTATGAAAGCAAACCAATTGGTCCGCAAGATCAGAGTGATTATATTAATGCGGTCATAAAACTTAAAACGAATCTTGATTCGACAAAGTTGCTGAATAGTTTGCAAACAATCGAGAACCATCATGGTCGGATACGTTCGCAGTATTGGGGACCGAGAACATTAGATTTAGATATATTATTATTCGGTGATCAAATTATTCATAATGATAGATTAACGATACCCCATACAGAGATATGTAATCGGTCTTTTGTTTTGGTGCCTTTATCTGAAATAGAACCGGATTGTGTTATCCCAGAAAAAGGAATCGTAAGTGATTTAGTTTCGAATGTGAGCCAAGCAGAACTGAAAGTATTATGATGAAGCAGCAGGGACATCCTGATTATATTGTTGTCGAGGGACCAATTGGAGTAGGTAAGACCACATTAGCTAAACGATTAGCAAAAACATTCGATACTGATTTGATGTTGGAGCTTGCTGCCGAAAATCCATTTTTACCGCGTTTTTATTCCGATCCACAATCTGTTGCCTTACCAACGCAACTTTTCTTTTTATTTCAGCGAGCCAAACAACTAGAAACTTTGCGTCAAACAGATATGTTTAGACCAGTTCATGTATCTGATTTTTTGATCGAAAAAGATAAGTTATTTGCCTCGATCACATTAGATGATGATGAATTAGCGCTATATAATCAAGTCTATGACAGACTAACTTTGGACTCACCTGCTCCAGATCTTGTTATTTATTTACAAGCTCCAATAGACATATTGATGCAACGCATAGTAGAACGTGATCATGACTATGAACGACTAATCAACCGAAGATATCTTAAAAAAATATCAGAGGCTTATATCGAGTTTTTTTATTATTACACAACAGCACCATTGTTAATTGTAAATACAAACGATTTTAATTTGTCGGGCAATGATAGTGACTATAATCTTTTATTAAAACACATAAAACATCTATCACCAGGCAGGCACTATTTTAATCCAATTGAATTCTGATGCAAAAAATCACGATAAAGACGCTAAAAAAAATGAAGTCAACAAAAGAGAAGATTGCTTGTTTGACTTCATATGATGGAAGTTTTGCAAAGATACAAGATGAAACTGGCGTTGATGTTTTGCTTGTGGGTGATTCTCTCGGCATGGTCTTGCATGGGGATGAGACGACCCTAAACGTGACTATGAATAATATGATTTATCATACTCGATTGGTAACTAACAATTGTCATCGCGCCTTGGTAATAAGCGACATGCCATACAAGAGTTATACTTCCCCAGCACAAGCGTTAGAAAATGCACGACGTTTAGCTCGCGAAAGTAATACAGATATGGTCAAGATGGAAGGCGGGAAAGAAATAAGTGAAGCTGTTGCATCAATCACACAAGATGGCATTCCTGTTTGTGGACACCTTGGGTTGATGCCACAATCTATCCATAAATTAGGTGGGTATCGGGTACAGGCGAAGACTGAATCTGAGGCAAACAAACTTAAAGAGGATGCCATTTTATTACAAGTATCTGGTGCAGATTGCTTAGTGTTAGAGTGCGTGCCAGCAAAAGTTGCTGCAGATATCAGTAGTCTATTAGATATTCCTGTCATTGGAATTGGTGCAGGTGTTGGTTGTGATGGGCAAGTGTTGGTGGTGTATGACATTCTTGGTTTAAGCGAACAAAAATTTAAATTTTCGAAAAACTTTCTTTCTGGAAGAGATTCTATTTCAGACGCAATAAAGGCATATGTTGCAGCAGTTAAAAATAATTCTTTTCCAAGCCTCTCGCATTCATACGAATAATGGAACAACTAAAAACAATTGACACTCTTAGAGAATGCCTAGCTGTGAAAAGTAAAGCCGAAATTAAAATTGCTTTGGTTCCTACTATGGGTAATTTACACGAAGGGCATCTCACACTTGTAAAAAAAGCACAGTCATTAGCAGACTATGTTGTCGTTACTATTTTTGTAAACCCTACACAATTCGTTGTTGGTGAAGATTTTGACAACTACCCTCGCACACTAGACAGAGATCTTGACTATTTGAAACATTTAAATGTTGATCTTGTTTTCATACCCAATATGGTTGAGATTTATCCAAATAGTGTTCAAATTACAACAGAAGTAATCGTTCCTGAGCTTGATGCAATCTACTGCGGTGAATATCGACCCGGACATTTTAAGGGTGTTGCAACGGTCATATGTAAATTATTCAATATTATTCAGCCTGATATTGCTGTGTTTGGTGAAAAGGATTATCAGCAATTGTTAGTTATACGTAGTCTGGTAAAAAACCTTAATTTACCGATAAAAATATATAGTGGGGCTACAATTCGTGAAACGGACGGATTAGCAATGAGTTCTCGTAATAAGTACCTGACCCTATCCGAACGCGAAAGAGCGCCATTATTATTTAAAGCTATAATAGATGTAGCTGAGTCTATAAAAAGAGGCAGATCAGATTATGAAAATCTCGAGAAAAATTCCATTTCATCACTCATAACGGCTGGTTTTAGACCAGAATATTTCAGTGTATGTGATTCAAAAACACTAAAAAAACCTGTAAATCAAGAGCTTGTGATTCTAGCGTCGGCGTGGCTAGGAAAAGCCCGATTAATTGACAATATCACACTGCAATCCTATGATTGACCTGCATTTAAACTAAGGTATTATCCGCACTTAAATCTCTTAGATTGCATAATTATGGAAATCACAGTACTAAAAACTAAATTACATCAAGCTTGCGTAACGCATGCGGAACTTGAATACGATGGTTCTTGCGCCATAGATGGTGCCTTACTCGATAAAGCCGGCATCCATGAATACGAGCAAATTGATATTTATAATATTACTAATGGAGAGCGTTTCACGACTTATGCCATTAGAGCTAAAGAGAACTCACGAATTATATCTGTGAATGGTGCTGCTGCACACAAAGCTAACCCTAGTGATCGAGTAATCATCTGTGCTTACGCTAGAATAAACGAAAATGAAATAAACCAGTTTAAACCAACATTAGTTTATCTTGATGTAGAGAATAAAATTATACGCATAAAGGATCATATCCCTGTACAAGCTGCTTAATTTAGTATGTGTAATACTGTATTTTTATATGCGATGAGTTTTGATTCGATATTCTTAAAGGGCGTTTCGTATCCATTCGAATATAGCCTTTTAAAATAATCATTCCATCTTTATGAACGATAAATTACCTATCAAAAAAACAAAAAAAACGGCGGGTGTTATTATCATTGGTAATGAAATCTTGTCTGGACGTACGCAAGATAAAAACATTGCATATATTGGTAAAAAACTTGAGAAGAGGGGTATTTTTTTAACGGAAGTGATAGTCATTCCTGATGATGAAAAAACAATCATTGAAAAAGTAAAAACATATTCTAATAAATTCAATTACGTTTTTACTACAGGTGGCATTGGAC
>CAJJDJ010000010.1 GCA_905182825.1 Thiotrichaceae bacterium UBA7359 | reverse complement strand
CCATTCAAATTGACGGCTCAGAGGAAATCGATACATGGTAACTAGCCATGCGGGAATAACTCCAAGCAATAAACTAAAAATCCCAACACCGACAAAAAGTGCGAATGAATTACCGATATAGTCAATTAAGACAGTCGATCTTAGATGCTCCCAGACTTCATACTCTGGGAAAAAAAGAGAACCAAATACGATAGCAAGTGGAATACTAAAAAGTAATGAAATAAAAACTAATAGTGAGTCCCATCTGGTCACATTGAATGAGCTTATTTTAAGATTTAAGACATTGAGTAATCTTTGAGCGGGAGGGGTTATAAACGTAAAAGATTCTATTTTATTTCCAACCTACTCGGTCCATCAACATTAAGGCATCAGTATTGTACTTACCTAATAAATTAAGATTAAGATCATCTGCCTTAAACTTTCCCCAACTTTTCAAAACTGAGCTATTTTTTAGTTTAGGGTTTATTGAGTATTCATAGTTTATATCGGCATACCATTTTTGAGCATAATCGCCAACCAGAAATTCCAATAATTGTATCGCTTCTTTTTTATTTTTCGCTGATTTCAGTATCCCCGCTCCACTAACATTCATGTGCACGCCATGAGCATTCTGACCAGGCCAAAATAATCGTATTTTTTTTGCCGCAACAACATCACTCTTCTGTGATGACTCAAGCATACCAGCAAGATAATAATTATTTACTAAGCCAACATCACATACCCCAGCAGCGATAGCTTTAATCTGATCGCGATCACCACCTTTTGGTGGCCTGGCGAAATTATTCACCAATCCTCTCCCCCATCGTTCCGTCTTTAAAAGACCGTAATTAGCTATCATCGCAGCTACTAAAGATTGATTGTAAACATTTGATGAAGAACGAACACAAATACGATTTATCCATTCTTTATTTGCAAGATCCATATAACTACTAAGATCATTTTTATTAACGCGATCTGGCGCATAAACAATTACTCGTGAACGCAATGATAAACCGAACCATTGCTTATCATCATCACGATAATTTTTAGGGATTATTTCATTCAATAATTTAGAATCAATCTCTTGAAGTAGTGCTTTTTCTTTAGCCCTTACTAATCGAGCAACGTCTACCGTTAACAACATATCTGCAGGTGAATTTTTATTTTCAGCCTCGAGACGTTTGAGTAATGTATCCGCCTTACCGGTAACGATATTGACTGCAATTCCTGTTTCTTTATGGAATTGGTCTAGCAATGGCTTTATTAATGCTTCTTTACGTGCTGAGTAGATATTAACCTCAGCTGCATTGACTGATTGTAAAGTGAATAAAAATATTAATAGAGAAATGTATTTAGTCATTACACTTTTTAAGATATTATAAAACTTAAGTATAAATGATAATGATTCTAAGTTACATTTGATTCTATTTATTTATTTTCGGTGCCACCACATCCACACACCAGTACAAGATAAAATTAGCATTAGAATTGCAATTAAATCAACAAAATAAATACCCCAAGTTCCCGCAAAACGACCGCTATGTATGTCCATCAGCAACTTCTCTATTGTTAAACCACTCCCTCGATACTGTTGTAGTAAATCATCATACAATTTTGTAGGTATTACTGATTCAACAGACCAAACCGCTTCAAGGTACCCGTATTCTTTCCATTCAAGGTCATTAATATTCACATGGTAGTATCCATGCGCAGCTTTTATGACAATATCATCATTCTCATCCTGTCCTATTTCTTTCATCCCGGCGGGTACTCCTGCCGCCCCAGTTAGATGTTCAATAATTCCCCCATCTTTTGTGATTATTTTCAATTGACCATCGTATGCAATGGTATAAGTTTCATTGTTGCTAATGATGCCAACTAACTTCTCTACATCTTTTGATATTTCAATATTATCAAAATAAACACGTTCCCCAACTTGAGTTGCCCATGAACCGTTAGCATTAAAAGCAATAGGTTCGGTAGCAGGATTGATTTGATAAAAATCAAGTAGCCATTCTGTTTTAATAAACTTCTTATTGAGCTCTAGTTGTTCACTATGATTTATTGCAACACCACTAATCACTAAACAAATTACAAACAAGGCAGCAAAAACTCCAAACTTTTTGTGCCATTTTTGAATTAATAAAAACATAGTTTATTAATTTATTATTTTATTTTAATATGTGTGTTTAAAAATAGCGCCAATTTAGCAACCTTAGTTAATGCATAAACTGATAACGTTGCCCCTGATATGCCATCTATTTTCTTACTCAATTGATTTTTTTCAGTCAGGATTGCTTGCTTGAATTGATCAGTAAAAAAGGGGTATTTCACTTCCCAACCGCGTGATTCACGAAATATTAAAACATTTAATTGCTCAATTTTTTCATTTTTTACAACGACACCGGTAGTGATCGGTTTATCACGACCTATTTCTTCCAAAATCCAAGCTGTCTTTTCACCATTATCCCAATAACGTAATCGTACTACGTGGATATCGTAGCCAAGCAATGACTTAATCTGAGCTTTTAATTCTTTCGTAATCCACAATTTTTTTAATTTAGGCGGGTTATTTGTGAAGGCTTGCTCGAGAAATTCTTTCGGTTCAAGATATACTCCCTTAGCTAGACTATGATTGCTCAGGAAAATCAGATTACATAAAATAGTTATTACAAGTACTTTTAACATTTCACTTTCATTTCAATTCTTCAAGATCTTACAGTATATGGTATATTGATGTACATCTTCATGCCCTAGACTAGTCTCCGTATCTATACGGTCATACATTATTACTAGGTTTATAATGCAACGTAAAAATAAAAAGAGGGCGCTAATAAGCGCCCTTAATTATCACTACCAAAGAACTTATAGTTAAACTAAATATCTACAACACTAGAATGTGTATCCAAGACCTAGGTTTAATGTCTTAGACGAAGTGTTAGCATCTTTATCATCAGTGTTCGTGAAATCAAACTTGAAAGCAACTCTATCTGTCGGCCAATAATTCAATCCAAATCCTATGCGCTCTTCTTCTTTATTATTGGCATAATCTAATTCACTCCATCTGGCAAACACACCTAGCTCACCTGGCACAAAAGAGAGTGGAAATCTATACTGAGGCTCAACATAATAACCCCATTGCTCACTATCATCCCTACCCGCTTGTAACTCATCATCCAGATCCCATCTAGCGTAAAGCGCTTTAACACCGAGGCCCGAGCTATGATCATAGATAATATGTCCCTCAAATAAAGTGGCTGAATTCGATTCGGTAGTCTGGCCAGCGGTGATATCACTCTGATATTGAAAAGAACCACCAACTTCTAGACCAGGCGTGCCGGTATAACGAAGTCTCGTAGTTATTGCTGGATGGTCAGCATTTGCTTGTGCAACTTTTTGTCGACCGCTTCTTATGTTAGATGTTGTTTCAAGACCCGAATGTAAGACCACGTCGTAATTCAAGCCAGGAGCTAACTCACCATTCAAACCAATACCCGCTTCCCACCATGTTGCAGGAATAATTCTTTTTTCCACTTCAGGACGTTCAACACCATAAAACGTATGCGGCTCATGAGTATAGTTGATAATGCCTACCGGGATTATATCTAAACCGGCACGTAATCGATGATTGTCCGTAATATCCATTTCTATCCATGCCTGCTCAAGCTCAACTTCACCTGGTTTTCCTTCTCCAGCTAATGAATGCTCTATCTCTAATTCAGAAAAGAAACGAATACTATCTGTGAATTCATGACCAAAATACAAAACAAAACGATGGAAATCAACTTCATCATTCCCATCATCTTTGCTGTTATAATGCATCTCACCATAACCACCGATATTAGTCTTATCAAACCAACCCCCACCGGAACTTGATGTCTGAGCTACCATTGCGTCGGTAGCTGCTTCTACTTCAAGAGCCGTCTCCTCAACTTTCTTTTCGGTAACTTCTACTTTTTGATCTGTCTTTTCTAATTTCTTTTTTAATTCGTCTATAACTAGTTGTTGCTGTTGAATCATCTTCCACATCTGGTCGGCATCGGGTGTTGCAGCTTGAGCTGATGCACAAATGAATATGGTTGATAACATTAGAAACAATTTTTTCTTGTAAAACATACTATTTACTCCTATTAATAAAACTCGATACTTGTCTAAAACCTAATGAGGATTACAAACATTTATGGTTCAAAGTTATTTACAAATAAATTTCATTTAGCAGTGCTACTTTTAATAGGCTAAATAGAACCGCACAATTCATTTTTGGCTTGAGTGTTCCGCCTAAACAGTTAAGGGCTGTAGAGGCATCAAGGATACAAATATCAAATAAATCACTCATCACAGATTTCAATTCTGTCTTGACTTCAATTTCAGTGACCACACTGCAAGCTCAAACATACGTATTGATAAATATTTAGTAACCCTCACACAAATTAATAATAGTAATTATAATCACAATGAGAATTATTATCAATAAGTTTTAATAATATCCTATTTATATTCAATATCCCATTTTTTTAGGTAGTTAATTGATTAAAACTTACAATAGCCGGAATCAATTTTGAAGAGCAGCCAACTATTAGTGATATTTAATGCGAATAAATTACAGAGTTTGATATGGCAAAAATAGCAAAAATCAGACAAATACCAGATGAGCTCATCCAACAGAATCATCATAAGCAAAAATTCTTAATTTTGATGAATTTCATAAATGAAAAATTTAATCTCCAATCATTTATAATATTTTCTATACATGAACTATGATTTGATTAATCGAGTACATATTTATTCTGTATAATCAGTCAGCCTGTTTATACTATGCGTTATACTACTCATTTGACTAAAAAATATTAGACTAGCTGTCTGACAACGAGAGACTAATATCTTGAAATTGTAATTATTAAACCAATATCTATTTATATGAAAAATCTACTTATACAAACAGAAGAACTTCCTGCGTTCGAAAATATTAACGTATCTGATGTTGAGCCCACTATCGACAAACTACTAGCAGAAAGTAGAATCATCGTTCAATCACTATTAGCCAACACAAAGAATTATAATTGGGATAACCTTCTACAAACACTGGAAGACATGAATGATAAACTAAACCGTACTTGGTCACCTGCCAGTCACCTGCATTCGGTTGCTGATAATGATCAACTTCGGGAAGCTTATAACAACTGTATAAGCAAGCTCTCTGATTACTCTACCGAAATGGGTCAAAATGAAGAACTATTTCACGCATATGAACAAATTGCAGGGGCCGATTCATTTAAATTTTTGTCAACTGCACAACAAAAAATTGTCACTAATTCTCTGCGAGATTTTCAGCTTTCTGGAATTGCTCTCGACACAAAAGCAAAAGAACGTTACAAATTAATTCAACAACAACTTTCAAAACTTCAAACCAAATTTGAAGAAAACTTGCTTGATGCTACTCATGCTTGGAGAAAACTAATCACTGATAAAGATGAGCTCGAGGGTTTGCCTGAATCATGCATTGAATTAGCAGCACAAACTGCAAAAGATGTAGGAAAAGAAGGATGGATATTTACTTTGGAATTCCCATCCTATATGCCAGTGATGCAATACGCTGATAACGCTAGTTTAAGAGAAGAGATATATGGGGCTTACGTGACCCGCGCTTCTGAGAAAGGACCAAATGCTGGTCAATTTGATAATAGCGAAATCATGAATAAAATACTTCAATATCGAACAGAGAAAGCAAAACTTCTTGGCTTCGAAAGCTATGCACATTATTCATTAGCTACAAAAATGGCGGAAAATACCAATGAAGTATTAGATTTTTTAAATAATCTGATTGAACGGACCAAGAAATATGCTGAGCAAGAGTACGAAGAGTTAACATTGTTTGCAAAAGAAACAGCAAACGTACCTAGGCTTCAAGCTTGGGATGTTGTTTATTATTCAGAAAAATTAAGACAGAAAAAATTTGATATTTCACAAGAAGAATTACGCGCTTATTTCTCTGTAAATCAGGTCATAGAGGGCTTGTTTGCTATTACTGAAAAACTTTATGGCGTGACGATCAATCAACGCGAAGGAGTTCAAATCTGGCATAAGGATGTTATGTTCTATGATATTCTGAATCAAGAGGGTGAAATAAGTGGTAGTTTTTATCTAGACCTATTTGCCCGTCGACATAAACGAGGTGGGGCATGGATGGATGAATGCATCGTCAGAAAAAAAACCTCAACGGGTATCCAAAATCCGGTGGCCTATTTAACCTGTAATTTCTCACCGCCTCTTGGTGATAAGCCCGCTCTACTAACGCATGACGAAGTAACCACTTTGTTTCATGAATTTGGTCATGGGTTGCACCACATGATGACAAAAATTGAATATAGTGGTGTTTCTGGAATTAATGGTGTCCCCTGGGATGCAGTCGAGTTACCAAGCCAATTTATGGAAAATTGGTGTTGGGAAAAAGAAGCTCTCGACCTTTTTGCTAGGCATATAGATAGCGGTGAAATTCTTGACAACAAGATATTTAAAAAAATGATGAAGGCAAGAACATTTCAGGCCGGAATGAAAATGCTTAGACAATTGGAATTCTCTCTATTTGACTATCGATTACATATGGAATTTGCGATAAGTGATTCACTTATAATACAAGACTTGCTCGATGAGATTCGGGAAAAAGTCGCTGTTGTCGAAACACCTGATTTCAATCGATTTCAACATAGCTTCGCTCATATCTTTGCGGGTGGTTACGCAGCCGGTTACTATAGCTATAAATGGGCCGAAGTCTTATCCGCAGATGCCTTTTCCAAATTCGAAGAAAGGGGTATCTTTGACAAAAAGACTGGGAAAGCGTTTCTACAATCAATTCTTGAACAAGGTGGGAGTCGTGAACCAATGGATTTATTTATTGAATTTCGTGGACGAAAACCAAGCATTGAACCTTTATTAAGACATTCAGGAATTACAGCTTAAGGAATAATAATGCATAACTTAAGAGCACAACAAATACTATTTGGCATATTTTTTTTACTCTCATCTATGGTAAGTGCTGAGACTGTCTATGTAATAGATGAATTAAAAATCGGTTTACATAGTAGCCCCACTATAGACAGCCCGATTATCAAACTTGTCTCTAGTGGTTCATCATTATACGTAATCGAACGTGATAATGATTTGATTCATGTTCAAGAAACTGGTGGGACAAAAGGATGGATCAATAATAAATATGTCGTCGTAAAAAAACCCGGTAAATCACGAATAAACGAATTAGAAGAAAACAACAAGACTCTGAAACAAGTAATCGATCAACTAAAGACTAGAACAATGACAACGTCTACTAATCAACCGGAAGTTCAAAAAAAGCTTGAACAACAATTAAATTCGGAACGATTAAAAGCGGGTGCTCTGCAGGCACAACTCGCCGCTCTTAAGGCAAATGTTGCAGATTTTGATGATTCAGAAAAATTCCTTTCTGATATAGAAACACTGCAACAGAAAAACAGACAACTAATTGCACTACTTGAATCGTCAGATATAAAAGTAAACCTAATTGAAGGGTCATCAACTAAAGGTTCTTTTTCTATAAATAAAATGAAACAGATGCCTTTTACGCTGTTTATCGTTTTTTTGTTCGGTATAGGAGGAGGGGTTTTTATATTGGACCTCTATAATCGACGCAGACACGGTGGTTTTCGTATTTGATCTAACTTTTTTCTAGACTAATTTTAATGAACTTTAAACTTCAATACTTAGCATGTTCAAGATAGCAACTTGGAATGTTAATTCTCTTAGAGTCCGACTTCCTCATGTTTTACAATGGCTAGAGTCTGAAAGTCCAGATGTTCTCGCTATACAAGAAACAAAAACTACTGATGACAATTTTCCCGAAGATGCAATAAAAGAAGCTGGTTATCATGTAAAATTTGTTGGGCAAAAAACCTATAATGGTGTTTCAACTATCTGTAAATCACCTGTTAAAACCATAGCGACAGCTATCCCTGGCTATGGTGATCTGCAAAAACGAGTCTTAGCTGTTAAAACTCAAGGTGTTGTCGTGTTGAATTTATATGTTCCTAATGGCGCAGAAGTAAATTCAGAAAAATACCATTACAAATTAGAATGGTTTTCTAAGCTGTATCCTTTCATTAAGTATCTACAATCAAAAAATGATCATGTTATCGTCTTAGGTGATTTCAATATTGCACCAGAAGATCGAGATGTGCATGCTCCAGAGAAATGGAAAGGCTGCAATCTGGTAAGCCAAGCGGAAAGAAATGAATTAAATAAAATATTGACTAGTGGTTTCAGCGATTGTTTTCGTTCATTTGATCAACCTGAGAAAAGTTTTTCCTGGTGGGATTACCGTGCAGCCGGTTTCATACGCAACCACGGCCTAAGAATTGATCTTATCCTTGCATCAAGCAGTTTAGCAAAAAACTGTAGCTCATCTTATATCGATAAAGAACCTCGCAAACTATCGCGTCCTTCAGATCACACGCCAGTAATTGCGGTATTTGAGCTTTAATTTTTTAAGAAATGTCAATTATATTAGCGAATCTGACTTTTAAACAGAATAAGATTCTGTGCTATGTATAGAAGCACTGATAAATTAGTTCTTTCCAAGTAAACTTCATGGACTAATTAAGGGAGAATGAGCATATCGAAAAGAACGCTCTAGTTGAACATCTTTTTCAGTTAGATATTGTATCT
>CAJJDJ010000009.1 GCA_905182825.1 Thiotrichaceae bacterium UBA7359 | reverse complement strand
GGCGACCAAGCGTTAGGGTCTCACCCAAAGAATTATTTTTGGCGTAGGAAGCAAGAAGATGAGTGCTCCAGTAACTAAGTCCCATAATTTAATGTTATATTTATTTTAAAGACGCCTTAGGATGATAAAAAAACCTAAAGACATACGATCATTATTCACAACTAATGAGTTTTAATTTTGTGCACAGAATAGAAAACAGATTAACAGGCCTTAATACTCATCTAATTAACCATCACAACTCTTATATTATTATGCACATATATGCATGGTTTGTTAATCAATTTTTTAGTAATAGATTTTTCAACCTACCCACATTACAACTGGCTAAATAACTCTCTCCATACATTTACATTTTTATGTTTCTATACACTGTCTACGTTGGCAACTATGTCAACTAGTTCCTTTACCTTTGGATGATCAAAACTGATGTTTGGTGTAGCTGGAAATCGCTCGTCTGGCAAAAGCGGATCAGATTTGAAATATTTTTTCATCATAAAGGAATTAAAATGAGACTTCAGCTCACGTAAAACAGGAAAATAGTCAGCAATAATTCTAAAATATTTCCTTGAATCATTTTGTTTTAGTTGGTCAAGTTCTGCTCTGAAAGCATTTTCAACCATGCTAATTGCCGATTTCATTTCGATATTTTTATGCTGTGATAAAATTGACACAGAAACATTCATAATTTTTTTAAATGCCTCTTCATCTTCTTTAAACGACAAGGTTCTATATTTTGCATCAACACATTTTTGCCTTGCCAGATATATTTCATCAAGCATTTTGGTTTTTGATAAAGCTGTTTGGCAAAAAACAAAGAATAATTCAAAGTGACGAACATTGAATTCATAATCTTCTGCACTTCTTGCTATGACTGATAATAGTTCAGTTCTCTGAAGAGCATACCATCCTATTGTTGTCCAATTAGATTTCCCAAGTTCGGTTAGCCTGTCTAAGGGTGTATCTCCTTCTAGCCACCTAGCGGGAGGATTTGGTTTAATGACATCTGCTTTAAAAAGCTTTCCATAAGGTGTAAATTGTTCAAGTTCAAAACTAATGGCATGACCATAAACGACTCCATACGTATCATCGGAATCCAGAAGTTCAACTGCACTTTTAAGCCAATCAAAGAAATATATATCATCATTCGCAGCAAGAAGAACATAAGGGGTCGATATTAATTCCAAAGCTTCTACAACTCTATGCACAAGTGAAGCAGACGGCGAATGATGTAACACGCGAGGCCTCAATTTATACTTCTTTCTGCTAAGTTCCTCCGATATTATTGCGAAATTCTCATCGCTACTACCATCAAGGATCATCACATTAATTCCAACGGAACTAAGCTTCTCATTGTAATATTTAATCAGTCGCAAAAGAAACCATGGTCGATCCTTAGTATGTATTAATATTGTGATTTTTTCCCAATATGACATCTTCTTATTTCTCATTATTTAATAATTTAATAATTCATCCGAGGTTTCTTGTCATAGATGTAAAAAAGTAAATTAGCTGTTTCCTTATCAAGGGTGCGGACAAGCATGTAACAGTAACTACCGCAAGAGAACACATCAGCACCACAAATATTTCACTAATAAGTCCTGATTCCTCAGGCATTATCCAGCGACACGCCATTGCAGTAACGCTTGCTACAATTAAAGGGAATAAGATGTCAACGAAGTACCAGATCCATTTCTCATTGCATAAGATACGGTGATACATAAAATGTATGCCGATAAATACATAGCCAGCATTCAGTGCAACCCAAATCCAAGCTGCACCTATGGCTTCATATTGAGGCACAATCCATAAAATCGCAGGAATGAAAACCAGGACAGTGATACTGTTAATTATTAGTCCCAGTGATGTCCATCCATGTGCAAGTTGCATTTGAGAGGGAATCCACATCAATCCATTTAATAGTGTACCCAATGCCAACACGCTCACAAGTGGAGCCACTTGTTCAGTCAAGTGGGCATCGCCTGTCCAGAACTGTATGAGTTTATCTGCGTAAACCATGAGTATGACTGCTGCAGACCCCATCAATACTGTTACAAGTTGCGCTCCCTGGTGATACGATCTTCGTAAACCAACATCATCACCTTTAGTCAGAAGTTCGGTAAAGCGCGGAAAAAATGCTGCCGTTACCGGACCTGTCAGCATATACAAAGAACCTGCAACCACGCTAGCCAATGCATAATATCCAAAGGTTTCCAATGATAATAAGCGTGAAAGCAAAAGCTTATCGGTTTGAGTAAGCAAAACTCCCAGAGAGGTGATTCCAATCATTCCTGCGGCATAGCGCCATATACTTTTCAAAGCATCCATTGAGAAATGAGCTGGGTGAGGTGGCAATGGCAACACTCGATAAACAACCACTGCAAAGAATGCAACCGTCACAAGTGAGATTAATCCTTGCCAGAGAAAGAATGCGCTAATCGTAGGAGAAAACCAAACCAAGATGCCTACAGCACCCAAGCAACGGGCAGTCACCATCAAACTGGCAACAACATTGTATGTAACTTGTTTCTGTAATCCAACGATGGTGCTGGAGTAAATGCTTTCCAAAAATTGTAGCGCAGCTACTACGCCCATGATAACAAAAGTATGTGCTACCAACTCGACGGACAGTTTTTCTACCTGTATCCAGTCAGTGGCCAGCCAATCTGAAATTGCCCATATACCAATCGCCAGCAAAAGAGCAACGCAGATAGATATAATCTCAATGCTACGCAGTAAATTCCAAATCGATTGTTTATGATGAGCACCTCCTGTGAACCGAGCCATTTCTCGTCCTAAGGTAGGCTTCATACCCATATCGAGTAGGCTTAAGGAAGCTTGCAACATGACAAAGATACCAATCAAACCATACGCTTCAATTCCAAGATACTTAATGTACAGAGGAACGAAGGCCAATGACATAAGAACGCGCCAGCCCTGACCTAGATAGTTTGCAAAAATATTTTTTTTCAACGTTATTGTCAAATCTAGTGGTGCGCCAACTGAATCATGCAGCGACTTAATACTCATTTATTTAAATTTTGATTGGCTAGGATAATCATCTATCGTATATTAATCGCAGACTATCACTTTAATTTAAGCCCACCATCTCAGAACGGGCTTAATTACTCTTTCCATATATAAATCGGTGTTAGCAATTTTAATATTTGGGTTATGCATCCATCGCATATAAACTTCACGTCCTAGAGCTTCCTTAATGTCGTTAGGACAAATTAAACCTATGAATTTTATCATGGCTCTAAAAACGATCCTGGAAGCTTCATGATTAAACAACACAGCCCATAAAAGCAGCTTTGTTCTGACCGAATTTTTCGATGACGCTATACGATTCCAATGATTAAGAAACAAAGCAACAAAAGGTAAATACCACCATGGTTTATTCTTATTTCCAAAAAAAACATAATAATCTTGATTAACTGTATTCCATTTTTTTCTACCAAAGTATTTAAACAACAATCTCGGCACCTGAACAAATCGGCCATACATTGATAATTCCTGAATAAACGCCAAGTCTGTTGCAATGCAATTTTCATATAAGTGTGTCTTGCGCACTGCTGATGAACGATACACCCCATAAATCGCAGTAGCGGGAAAGCACTTCAGTGTTTCTCGGTATCTCTCAGATAAACTAATTTCATTATCAAAGCTATCCAGGTTTGCTACATATAGAACTTCATCATTACCTTCAATGTAATTGCCTGTATGTGCCTGACAGAGTACAGCATCTGGATGCTGCTCTAGTTTATCTACACACGAACTTACAAATGACGACTCTCTCAGATCATCATGAGCTGCCCACATGAAATACTTACCGGTAGAAAGCTCGAACACATGATTAAAATTCCAGATAGCACCAAGATTTTCTTCAGTGCGAAAATATTTGATTCGTGATTCATTCCGGGAATATTTCTCACAAATATTTTGCGTGGCATCTGTTGATGCATTGTCTGAGATAATTATTTCCAGGTTCGAGTAGTCTTGTTTAAGCAGACATTCAATAGCATCTTCTAGAGTTTTCTCACCGTTAAAAACCGGCACACCAATACTAACCAAAGGATAGGATGTATCACTCATGATATTCATTTACTGTTGCCCAGAGATTCGACAAATAATTTCCCGATATATTTTTACTTAAAGAGTAAAGTGTCTTTCGAAGATTTATTGATGATATCAATTATCAAGCTTGCTTAATTTTATCTCGATTCTTAAGGTACGATTGAAGCAATTGTACAAGATGAGCAAATCCAAATGAAACAAGCAGCATGTAAAATCCATATCGAGTTCGCATTATTGTCCCTGTATTAGCAGAAACATAGCTATACAATAAGGTTCCCAAGAGACAGAATACTACGGTTGTCCAAAGAAGCGCATTTTTTCTATCACTAATTATCATGCTTAAAAGACCAATAAGACAAAAATAGAAAAAGAACGTCACCACGCCTACAATTTTCCTAGCCATAGTCATTGCAGGACTACTGCCTTCCCCACTCCAAAATTGAGGAAAGGGACTTAATAATCCGATTTGAAATGCACGTGGTAGATACAAGATAAACTCATTAACTGAGGACATGTCATTTTTGTCTATAAGTGTATTTCCACCGGTACGTATAGAACCACTTCTAATTGATGAAATTATGTAAAACTTTCTTTCAACACTATCAGGTATCCATTTAGAATATTCCCACACAATAGTGCCGGTTCTGCTGTTCATAATATTACCATTGTCAATTATTAATCCATTACTACCAGCTTCTGGAAAATCCCCAAACATGAATTGACCTGTTTTAATCGTCGTCATCCAAGCTTGGAAAACTAATAATATGAATAAAAAGAA
>CAJJDJ010000008.1 GCA_905182825.1 Thiotrichaceae bacterium UBA7359 | reverse complement strand
GGATAATCAGAAATATCGATGTCAATAACCTCAAATGGATCTACTGTGGCAAGCAGAGCAATATCAGCTATCGACATTTTATCACCAGCGAGGTAAAGGCTAGTTCCTAATTGTTTCTCGATAAGAGTCATAAAGCGTTCTAATAAAACATATCCTTCTTTCATAGATTTTTTATCTGCCTCTACATTGATCATGCTAGCGACAATTTTATTAAAAAAAACTTTTATTAAACCATTGTTGAGATGTGCATTGATGAAGTCTAACCATTTATCAACATGTGCTTGTTTGATAATACCGTTAGGATAAAATTCAGATTCATACTTACGACAAAGATATTTCATAATGGCATTGCTTTCAAATAAATAAAAACCATCATCATCAACCGCTGGGATCTTCCCTAATGGGTTAATCTTTAAGTATTCATCGGTTTAAGCTTCTCCGACGAGGTGATTTATTATTACGAATTTGTGATTTAAACCAATTGCATTCAGACACATTCGAACTCGATTTGTTGGAAATGATAAACCCATTCCGTATACTTTAATCGCCATGTCTCTCCTTGGTTTCTAGCAATATATATTTTTATGAGGATTATTGTAGTGTTAATTATTTATAAAATAGAGTCAATCTAGAAATGTACTAACTACACTAACGTTGGGATATGCATTTAGTAGTCTGTGCCCATTTTCTTATTCAAGATTAAGACTCCATAGATGAATCGCATAATTTACCATGTTACGGTTATATAATTATGAGTACATTATTCCTCTCAATGCTAGTTACGTCACCCATGCATACCGTCGCGCCATACATTTTCTGGTTTTTCTACGGGCTCTATGTCAAGGTTTACTACAATTGCCTTTTGTCCACTACGCATTAAAACACATTCTAAAGAGGTGTCGTTGCCCGCATTAATCTCCTGATGAGGAACATATGGTGGAACATAAATAAAATCACCTGGCCCAGCTTCTGCTGTATATTCTAGCTTTTCTCCCCAACGCATTCGTGCGAGCCCAGTGATTACATAAATAACACTTTCTACTTCGCCATGATGGTGTGCTCCAGTCTTCGTATTGGGTGAAATAGATACAGTACCTGCCCATATTTTTGAAGCGCCGACAGTGGCAGCACTTACTGCTTCGGAACGATTCATGCCTATTGTTTGAGCTGTATCCGAGCTCAACTCATCTGCCCGTACGACACGTACCCCATCTGTTCGCCAATTAATTGACATAATTTATCTCCAATAGCCAGCACATATATAAGTTAGATGAAAAATTAATATCTAATGACAGTGGAGTCGTCCGGACTTAAAGTCATTGTAACAAGCATGATCATTCATATCGCCTGAGTGTGAGAAGGCAACAGAGCTGACTCCAGTGATCAATAATAAAATAATGAGAAATTTGTTCACAAGTATTTTCCTTAATATATTAAAAATAATCACCTATACGATTAATTATTTAATTCTTAACTTTACTCTTATTATTCAATGCTAGCACATAATTAATCAGCGCATAATTAGCAAAAGAAAAAGGTAATTTTTTTCAATATTCACCATAAAGAAAATCCTGCAAGTCATAAGCTTCAAGCCCGAGATTACTGGAGGGGACTACAAGAATTAAAGTTAGGATGACAAATCAACTCTCTTATTGACATACTTACTAATGCAGCATTGAACTATATCTGATTATGAAAATGAGCTTTTTTTTACTTTCAGATATAAAATTTCTTCTTCGATGCTTTGATAAAAGATAGTGAAGATCTTGGTTTATTTATATACAAAATTTTTAAACTAGAAACGATTCAGATTGTCTTTTTATTGGGATTAAAGTTAGCTTAGTAATTCTAATATGATATCTACGTCAAAGGAACTGATCCTAAATTAAAGCTAACTGCTTATCTATTTAATAGTACTTTGTTAAAATCATATAACTTTAATCAGTTATTATCTCGCGTAATATTTCCATTGCATTTTTTTCTATCTGTCTTATCCGTTCTGCGGAGACGCCATGTACAGCTGCAAGTTCTTGCAAGGTAGTTTTATTTTCAGTTAACCAACGTTTGGCGATGATATCTTTGCTACGAGAATCAAGTAAGGCGAGTGCCTTAAGCAATGAAGCTTCACTCTCATGATTAAGTTGTGCAGTTTCTATCAGTTCTTCAGGACCAGCTGTTTTATTCTCTAGGAAGTAAGATGGTGATAAATTTAAATCTTCGTCATCATCGCTATCAAGACCATCGTAGGACGCATCATAGTTCCCCATGCGTTTTTCCATTTCCGTGACGTCACTAGGTCTGACGCCAAGTGTTTCAGCAACTTCATTGACTTCATTTTGATTTAACCAGCCGAGACGTTTTTTAGATGACCGTAGATTAAAAAACAATTTACGTTGCGCTTTGGTTGTTGCGATTTTAACGATACGCCAGTTTTTAAGAATAAATTCATGCATCTCTGCGCGAACCCAATGTACGGCAAAGGAGACAAGTCGCACACCTATATCTGGGTTGAATCTTTTGACGGCTTTCATCAAACCAACATTACCTTCTTGAATTAAGTCGGCTTGTTGTAGGCCGTAGCCGCTATAACCTCGTGCAATTTTTACTACGAAGCGCAGATGTGACATCACTAAATGGCGCGCAGCTTCAATATCATCATCGTCTCGAAGACGCCTGGCAAAGATCTGTTCTTCTTCCAGAGATAAGATTGGCACTTGATTAACCGATGAAATGTAACTTTCAATCGATCCGCCCGGTAATGCGAGCTGTAAGTTTGTTAATTGATACATCTGACCTCTTCCTATTACTTTTAAACTAATTTTAGCACTCCGCAACATAGAGTGCCAATTTTTAAAAAGATTTAATGCAACTATGCTCCTAAAGTATTGAATATTATTGAAAACTCTTTTATTTAAAGAGTTTTAGGTGGGTTCGATTGCACGTAGATGACGTTTTACAGCTATCCAAGAGCCGAGTAACCCAAGTGCGATTCCACTAGCAAGCAAAATTAGCATGTTGCCCAAACTAAGGCCGATTAATTGAAAGTCACTGTTATAGAGTTTAGCGAGTTTGTTAACCGGGCCATCTAGCATTCGCATAGATATTATGAGCAACAACCAAGCGATGATACTACTAGAGGCTCCGTACCAAAACCCGCTATAGAGAAATGGGCGTTGTATAAACCTATCTGTTCCACCAAAAAGTTTAGTGATCTCAATCTCTGAACGGCGATTATCAATTGAAAGCCTAATAGTATTGCCTACAATAAGTAATACCGCTATTGCTAGAAATGTTGAAAGAACTACAATTAAGCGATTAACGACATCTAATAAATAGAGCAAGCGCTTTAACCAACGCTTATCGTACTGTGCGCTATCAACTTCTGACAAGGCTTCTAGTTCTTTTATTAATGCCTCAGTTGTTGCTTCATTAACGTCTGCATAAGTTGGTGTAACAAGAATAACGTTCGGTAATGGGTTTTCATTAAGTGAATTGAGTGCATCAGCAAAGCCTGAGAGCTTTTGATATTCGACTAATGCATCAGCCCGCTTTATCAAGTGAGTTTCACTGATATTATTATTCTCGGCCAGGATATTGGCTAATTCTGCCGCGCGTATCTCATCAATATCGGTTTGTAAAAATAATGTAATCTGAACAGAGTCGTCCCAACTTGATGAGACGTAACGTATGTTATCAAGTAATAAATAAAAGTTGGCAGGTAAGGCTAGTGATATGCCAATAACCATTGTAGTTAATATACTGCTGATGGGGGTTTTAATGTACTGTCCAAGACTGAAGATAAATGCCTGCGCATGTTGTAATAACCACATGTCGAAGCGACGCTTAAGCTCGTTCTTAAAACTTTTATTAGAACGAATGTTTTTTTTAAGGTTCCTCGGTTTCATGTTTCTGTTGTCATTACATTTTGCGTTAATATGCGCCCGGTTTTTAAAGTAATGATTCGTTTCGACATGCGACTGATCATATCAATGTCATGGCTAGCAATAATAACGGTAACACCGACCTGGTTAAACTGTTCAAATAAGTTCATCGTGTCCCATGATAGAGCAGGATCGAGGTTGCCTGTAGGTTCATCTGCTAGCAGTATGGCCGGTCTATGAACGACTGCGCGAGCAACTCCAACACGTTGTTGTTCACCTCCTGATAGCGCCATAGGGTAGCTATTTACTTTCGGTAATAGGTTGACTTTATCTAGAGCGGCTTGCACTCGCTTACGAACTTCTTGATGACGATAGCCGGCAATTACCAATGGCAACGCGACATTGTCGAATAAGGTTCTATCATTTAACAGGCGATGATCTTGAAACATAAAGCCTATATGTCTCCTGAAGATAGGAATACGACGATTACGAACACGTTCAAGGTTTTGACCGTTGACAATAATCTGACCACGAGAATGACGATCAATTAAGGCTATTAAACGCAGTAGTGTGCTTTTGCCGGCGCCCGATCTGCCCGTAATATAGACCATTGCGCCTTGTTCAATATGTAGATTAATATTACGTAGGGCTTCATTACCGCCAGGGTAATTCATGTGAACATTGGTGAATCTAATCACGATTCAGATATTAGTAAAGCATCAATAAATTCAGCAGCATTGAATGGTCTTAAATCTTCAATTTTTTCACCAACACCAATGAATCGAATAGGAATATTCAATTGGTCCGCGAGTGAAAAAACAATACCCCCTTTTGCAGTTCCGTCTAGTTTTGTTAAAACAATTCCATCAATACCAATCGTTTCATTGAACTGTTTTGCTTGTACTAATGCATTTTGTCCGGTTCCGGCATCTAATATCAGTAGGACTTCACTCTGTAAGTCTTTGTCAAACTTATTACTAATACGATAGATCTTTTTCATTTCTTCCATTAGATTGTTTTTATTGTGTAAACGCCCCGCCGTATCTGCGATAAGAACATCAATATTGTTTGCTCGTGCTGATTGCAGAGCATCAAAAATAACGGCAGCAGGGTCAGCCCCATGCGTTTGAGCAATGACGGTTAGATTATTGAGGTCGCCCCAGGTTTGTAGTTGTTGTATAGCTGCGGCGCGAAAGGTATCCCCGGCTGCTAGCATGACTGTTTTCCCCTGATTTAGTAACAGATTAGCAAGTTTACCAACGGTGGTTGTTTTACCAACACCGTTAACACCAACGACTAGTATTAAAAAGGGTTTATTCGGAGTTTTAGATATAGACAGAGCTTTTTCGACAGGTTTGAGTATAGGTAACAAAACTTTTCTTAACTGAACAAGTGGATTTTCTGTTGAACCTTCTTTATATTCGCTTTTCAATAGTTGAATGATCTGATCAGTTGTTTTAACACCAATGTCTGCCATTAATAAACGATTTTTAAGTTCATTCAGCGTGATATCATCGATAGTAGTTTTATTACGGCTAAAGAATTCTCCGAAAAGACCGGTACGAGTATGTTTTAAACGATCCGATAGAGATTGGTTTTTATTTGATGGCTTCTCAGATTTCTTAATGTTGTTTTTTATTTTTAAGCCAAACATAAAAGTAAGTTATTTTAGTATGCTGTAGGTAAGTTGCGGTATTCTATCACTAACTTATATCGAACTCATAAAGAGAAATACACTCTATATGCTGTGTAAAACAAAATTTAATTAATTATAAACATAAAAATGAAATATTCTCGCTTCCCTCTGAAAACCTTGTTGCTAAGTTCCATTCTATTTATTCCTGTAATTGTTAATGCAAAAGTTACCGAATTTGAATTAGAAAATGGGCTTAAGCTATTAATAAAAGAAGATCATCGAGCCCCAATCGTTGTTACACAGGTCTGGTATAAGGTCGGTGGTAGTTATGAGCATGATGGCATCACCGGCATATCGCATGCACTTGAACATATGATGTTTAAGGGTACAGAAAAATTTCCTGATGGTGAGTTTTCTCGAATTATTTCTAAGAATGGTGGAAGCGATAACGCTTTTACCGGTCCAGATTATACTGCATATTTTCAAACATTAGAGAAGTCACGTTTGGAAATAAGTTTTAAGTTAGAAGCAGACCGAATGCGTTATTTGACATTACCTAAAAAAGAGTTCATCAAAGAGATTGAAGTTGTAAAAGAAGAGCGTCGTTGGCGTACAGAAGATAAACCTCAGTCATATGCTTATGAAGTTGCTATGGCTACAGCATTTCAAACAAGCCCTTATCGTTATCCTGTGGTTGGATGGATGCAGGACCTCGATAATATGACCATCGAAGATCTGAGTGCCTGGTATCAAAAATGGTATGCGCCAAATAATGCAACTTTGGTGATTGCTGGTGATGTAAATCCTGATGAAGTTTTTACTTTGGCAAAAAAATATTTTGGTCCCCTGCCAAAGGGTGAGTCTATTATAGTTAAGACTCTTGATGAGGTGAAACAAAAAGGTGAAAAACGCGTAACGATCAAACGTCCAGCAGAACTATCTTATTTAATGATGCTTTATAAGACACCCGTCCTTAAACCGGGGAGTGAAAAACAAGAAAACTATAATTGGGAGCCCTATGCTTTAGAAGTATTGGCTGGAATTCTTGATGGCGGCAGTAGTGCGCGAATCGCTAGTCGATTGGTGCGAGGGAGCGAGATTGCTGCTGGTGCAAGCGCAGGATATCGAATGGTTTCTAGATTGGATAATCTATTTATTATGTCGGGCACACCTTCTAAAGGTAAAACGGTAGAAGAGCTAGAAGCAGCATTACGTAATGAGATAATAGATTTACAAAGTAATCTTGTCACGAAAGAAGAGTTACAACGTGTTAAGGCGCAAGTTATATCAAGTGATGTTTATGAAAAGGATTCTGTATTTTATCAAGGAATGATACTTGGTACGCTAGAGACGGTAGGTTTGTCCTGGCGTTTTGCTGATATATATGTAGAAAGCGTTAAGGCAGTAACCGCGGAACAAGTAATGGAAGTAGCAAAAAAATATTTAGTTGATGATCGGCTTACAGTTGCAGAGCTTGAACCATTACCCATTGTTGAGCAATCTAGATACCAACAAGGAGGTAGATAACATGCTTATTAAAAAAACGCTAAGTATTGTTTTTAGTTTATTGCTGCTTACAAATGGGTCTGTTCAAGCATCGCCCACGATTGAAACTTGGAGAACTAGTAGTGGAGCAGAGGTTTTCTACGTCTATGCTCCCGAGTTACCAATGGTTGACATGCAAGTTGTATTTGATGCGGGCAGTAGTCGAGATGGAAAGTTATTAGGTATTGCTGCATTGACTAATGGTTTATTAGATCAGGGTGCGGCAGGAATGGATGCTGATGAAGTCAGCAAGGGTTTTGAATCACTTGGTGCTATTTTTGGGACGAATGCTGGTTATGACTCTGCTTCAGTACAATTACGATCTTTAACAGACGGACCATTATTGCTTGCTGCTCTTGATAACTTTAAAAAAGTTATCTCAACTCCAGAATTCCCTGAAGATGCTATAGAGAGGCTGCGCGCTCAGACATTGATTGGTTTACAAGCTAAAAAACAAAATCCGAGTGCTTTAGCAAGAGATGCTTTTATGAATGCTGTTTATCAATCTCATCCTTATGCCCAACCAAGTCTAGGAACAGAAAAGTCTGTAGCCGCAATCAATCGTAAAGATATCGAGTCATTTTATAAACAACATTATGTTTCTAATAATGCGATGGTTGCCATAGTCGGAGCGGTGAATAGGGAGCAAGCAGAGAGAATTGCTGAAGATGTTCTAAGCAGACTTGAGCAAGGCCAGAAAGCTAAGACATTAGCAAGTGTTAATGCTTTGGAAGCTGCTAATGAAGTATTTATTGAACATCCATCTGCACAAACACATATTCTTGTCGGCCAGACTGGACTTAAACGCGGTGATCCTGATTATTTTCCGCTTTATGTTGGTAATCATGTATTAGGCGGTGGCGGTATGGTGTCACGTCTTTTTGCGGAAGTGCGTGAAAAACGTGGGTTGTCTTATAGTGCTTATAGTTATTTTTCGCCAATGAGATTTGAAGGTCCTTTCATTGCAGGATTACAAACAAAGACAGAGCAGGTTGATGAAGCATTGTCGGTATTAATGGAAAATATTAATCGTTATATAGAAATTGGACCAACTGAAGAAGAGTTAATCGCTTCCAAGAAAAACATTACTGGTGGTTCTCCTTTGCGCATAGATAGTAATGGCAAAATTCTGAATTATGTCGTTGCCATAGGATATTATAAACTGTCACTAGATTATCTTGAAACGTTTAACGCTAATGTTGATGCTGTTACAATTAATCAAATAAAAGATGCTTTTAAGCGACGATTAATACCAGATAAGTTAGTCACTGTTAGGGTGGGTGCACTCGTTGAAGGATCGAAAGTAAGACCTTGAGTAATAGTGGCGATCAGTAAAATTCGTATTATTGCTGGTAAATGGCGCGGAAGAAAACTTGATGTAATAAATTTGCCAGCTTTAAGACCGACGCCCGATCGTGTTCGCGAAACACTCTTTAATTGGTTACAAGAAGATATTGTTGGAGCATGTTGTTTGGATCTTTTTGCTGGAACAGGTGTCCTTGGCTTTGAAGCTTTGTCGCGAGGTGCGGGAGCGGTTTTTATGATCGAGTCTAATCCAAAAATTGTTGAATCGCTAAAACATCATGCAGAAATGTTAGGCAGTAAAAGTCATACGATTAAACTCGCTGATGCAATGAGCTGGGTTAGGCAGAGTATAAATAAATTTGATATAATTTTCCTTGACCCTCCTTTTGGGAAGGGCTACTTAGAGCCATGTTTAGAAGCAATTAGTGAAGAAATGTTATTAAAACCTAAAGGCTTGGTTTACGTTGAATCTGAAAAAAAATTAGTCTTGCCGAGTGATTGGAAAATAACGAAAGAAACGAAGATAAGTAACGTAGAATCAATGCTTATAGAGCCTATCTAATATGTGATGTTTTAAAGATGAATTTATTAATCTGTCTAATGAGGGATTGAAATGGTAACGGCAATTTATCCAGGTACATTTGATCCAATCACAAAAGGACATGCAGATATTACACGGCGTGCAGCTAAATTGTTTGATGAGGTTATCATCGCTGTTGCCGACACGACAAGTAAGAAAACTCTTTTTACCATTGAAGAACGTATTGCATTTGCAAGGGATGTATTGTCTGGTACAAAAAATGTTCAAGTGATTCCGTTTCGCGCATTAGCAACAGACCTTGCACGTGAAAAAAGAGCTAGTGTAATCGTTAGAGGTATACGAGCTGTATCTGATTTTGATTATGAATTTCAGATGGCGGGCATGAATAGACAATTAAATTCAGGTATTGAAACAGTGTTTTTAACGCCTGCAGAAAATCTAGCGTGCACAACCTCGAGTCTTGTAAGAGAGATAGCATCACTGCATGGTGATGTCAGTTTATTTGTAGATTCAATAGTTGTTACCGCATTAAAAAACAAATTTTCTTAACTTTTTAAGCAATAGATATGATAAAAATAATTAGAATAATGTTTTTATTTCTATGCGTTTTAATATTTAGCTCTACTTATGTCACTGCACAATCAAAGCAAGCTGCGATTGCGAGCGCGCATCCTTTAGCAACACAAGTAGGGATTAATATTTTAAGACAAGGAGGTAATGCTTTTGATGCCGCAGCTGCAATAACAGCATCATTAGCAGTTGTTGAGCCTTACAGTTCTGGTCTAGGTGGAGGTGCTTTTTGGTTGATACATCGCTCATCTGATAATAAGCAGGTCATGATTGATGGTCGTGAAAAAGCTCCTATGCGGAGTACCCATGATATGTACTTGGATAAAGCGGGAGATGTTGTTGAAGGGTTGTCATTGAATGGCCCTAAAGCCGCCGGTATTCCGGGTGTTCCCGCAGGTATAGAACACCTTGTGAAAAACTATGGACGTTTATCGTTAAAACAAGTACTCATGCCGGCAATTAAACAAGCACAAAGAGGTTTTATTGTATCTGAGCGTTATCAAAAATTATTGAATTATAGAAAAGATGTTGTTAGACAATATCCAAGTGCGGCAAAAATATTTCTTAATAAACATAAAATACCTGCTATTGGCGAATTGATTGTTCAAAAAGATTTAGCGAAAACGCTAATAGAATTCGCAAATTATGGACGTAAGGGGTTTTATCAAGGACCTATAGCAAAACAGATGGTCTCCAGTGTTATAAATAATGGTGGTATTTGGCAGTTAGACGATCTGAAAGAGTATCAGGTCATTGAACGAGAACCCATTGTATTAAATTACAATGGTATTAAAGTTATATCAGCAGCACCACCTTCTTCGGGTGGTATTGTTATGGGGCAAGCGCTGAATATTTTAGAGCAATTCAATTTAGAAGAATTTGATTCTATAACACGCAAACATCTTGTTATAGAAGCTATGCGACGGGCTTATCGTGATCGAGCGGCTTATTTGGGCGATCCTGATTTTATTGATATTCCTGTGAAACGATTGTTAGACAAAAATTATGCAGAAGGTCTAGCTTTAACTATCAATTTAAAACGTGCAACACCCAGTACCGAACTGAGCAATATTGCAACAATACAACAGAAAGGTACTGATACAACTCATTTCTCAGTCGTAGATGCTGAAGGTAATCGAGTTTCTGCAACCTTAAGTATTAACCTTCCATTTGGTTCTGGATTTGTGGCCGAAGGTACAGGAGTGCTTTTGAATAACGAAATGGATGACTTTTCTGTGAAGCCATTAACGGCTAATGCCTATGGTTTAGTTGGAGATCATGCTAATTCTATTGCACCCAATAAACGTCCACTGTCAAGTATGACACCAACATTTCTCGAAACAGATGATCGAGTTGCTGTGTTAGGTACGCCCGGTGGTAGTCGTATTATTAGTATGGTCTTGTTGGGCGTTTTGAATTTTGCGGAAGGAAAAACACCTAAGTCTTGGGTGAGTTTATCACGCTACCACCATCAATATTTGCCTGATCAAGTGGAATTCGAACAAGGAGGATTAAGCGATGTTGAACAGGCTGCGCTTAGAGATAAAGGCCATATACTTAAAGAAAAAAATCGTCGCTATGGAAACATGCAAGCAATAATGATCTGGAAAAGTAAGGATCTAATTTTTGCTGCCAGCGACCCTCGTGGAAAAGGTAGTGCAAAAGTTTTTTATTACCCTTAATTTTTTTGTGAATTTACACTTACAGATATACTTGTATTTCGGAACAGACGAAACCCCAGATTAAAACTGCGATAAGTTTGCATATACCAATAACGGTTTGCTGAGCGAACTCCCAAGGGAATATTGTACCAAGATCCACCTCGCGTTACTCGATAGTCGCATTTGGTATTTTTGAATACCTCGCCATTGCTTGGAGCATTATGGTAGCCCGATTTCCAACAATCTTCTACCCACTCCCATACGTTTCCATGCATATCATGTAGACCAAAAAGACTTGCTTTATATTTTCCTACCTTTGATGATTTTGCTTCGCCATCGTTACAAGGTGCACTTCTCCAGCCATAGCTATTGATGTTTTTACCTACTTCATCATAAACATTGGCATAGAGACACAAGTCTGATTTTGAATTACCAAAATGGTAATCGGTAGTGCTACCGGAGCGTGCGGCATATTCCCATTGTGCTTCTGATGGGAGACTATAGTTTCTGCTAGTCTCCTTATTAATCCAGTCAATGTAAGCATGCGCGTCATTCAAGCTAACACATACTACCGGGTGGTTTTCTGACTGAGTGTAGCTAGGGTCACGCCAAGTTAATCCCTCTTTTTGTCCAAAATCAACACCATCTCCGTCGCCAAAACAACCCTTATGGTTACCGGCATCTGTTTCTGCATCAGTAAGATAACCTGTAGCCTCGACAAATTTTCTAAATTGACCGATGGTAACTTCATATTTTCCAATTTCAAAAGATGAGACGGTAACAATATGCAGTGGCTTTTCATCTGTTCTCCCTTCTAAGGTACCCATGAGAAATGACCCTCCAGGGATTGTCACCATCAAACCTGCTAAATTATGTTCTTTTGTTTTACCTAATCCTTCTGGGATCGCTTTTAATTGTTTCTCAAGCAGTTTCTCAGCGACAGTTGTTGCGATAGCATCAGGGTGTACTTTACGTATTATTCTAAGATGTTCTCTTGCACCTATAGAATCTCCGGCATTGAGTGCTGTCTGTAATGCTTCAATATTTATATTCAAGATCTTGGACAAAATACGAGCCGCCCCCATATTATTGCTGTCCTCTTCCAGTATTTTTTTTACTTTTTCGTAGGCATTTCTTCCGGCTGGCTCGGTATGACGACTCATCTCGACATCTTTTTCGGCAGCCGCCAACAAACCCAATATTGTTAGTGAATCTAGGTCTTCATGTTGATCTATAGTTAAATCCACAGCGAAAAGATTCGTCATTGGAAAGAAAATCAGTATTGAGACTAAGAGGAATACACTAAAATTATTTATTTTAAGTGGCGATGCTGTAAAGGTATGTTGATTTATCATAAGTTATCTTTTTTAGTATTTTTTAAAGGGTAAAATCTTCCATGAGATTCTTAGAAATTACTCTTCGCATTAAGTTTAATCTTTTAGATGGTATTTTGAAAACCCATAAATTTCTATTTCATTATATGACTGTTACCCATAATTAGGGTTCAGTATTATATAAATTAATGAATGATAACAAAAAAATGTTTAGGCTTTAAAAAGATTTTTCGAAGGACTGACAATAATATCACTAGTTTAGTAATCGAGAGCTTAATATGATGTTTCAATTTCCTTCACTTTGATTTTTCTCAAAGTCTGTAAATGGTATGATGATATATGTTCGTTTTTGTTTCGATTACTTAAACATTTATGTTTGACAATTTGCGCAATAAAATGTCGAACGTTGTCCTAAGCGAATTATCGTGATAGCCGTCTTACAAGAATTACAGGGGTGACCTGCTTTATCATAAACTTGCAATTCATTTTTAAAATAACCTGGTTTCCCTTCACCGTTGATAAAGTCACGTATTGTAGTGCCACCTTTTTTAATGGCATGTGACAAGACGTTCTTTATTTCAACAATGAGTCTTTTGTATCGTATTTTTGAGATTTTTCCAGCTTTTTGTGTTGGCCTAATCCCTGCATGATAGAGAGCTTCATTCGCATAGATATTACCTATTCCAACAACTATACGACTGTCCATAATGAAATTCTTAATAGGCTTAGTTCGTTTTCTGGACAGAACATATAGATAATCAGCCTGAAACTCATGAGTTAAAGGTTCGGGACCTAGGTGACTAAGCAACATATGTTTCATTGGATCATGTTTAGTCCAGAGTATAGAGCCAAATTTTCTTGGATCTCGATAACGCAGCGTATGACCAGACTTAAAAATAATGTCAACGTGATCATGTCTTTCGGGAGGTTCAACATCTTTCACGATTCTTAAGCTACCAGACATCCCGAGGTGTATGATCATACAGCCATTACCTGTATAGAAGAGCAGATATTTTGCACGTCTATTGAGTTTTATAATTATTTTATTTTTGAGTGACCGTTTCAAAGCTATTGGGATAGGCCAACGCAACTGACGCTCACGAATGATAATCTCTTTTACAGTCTGACCAACAACAAATGGAGAGATCCCTTGACAAGTTATTTCGACTTCTGGAAGTTCGGGCATTAGTTTTTAATAAAGCTTAAAGCTCTTCCGTTAATAATAATTTTTCTGATTCATCATTGCTTAGATGATATTGAATTCCAACATCCTCCCTACCAAGTATTAAATGTGGCGTGGTTGAAACAATATCAAACTTTATTGTTATTCCGTCTGAGGAAGAAATGGTTATTGATGGCTTTGTCTCGGGTGCCATATACTTACTTACTGAGACTGCAGTAGCATTATTCCAACTAAATATAATTTGTTCCAATTGTTGAGGTTTTATGTTTATCAATTTTTGTGTTTGCCAGTTACGATTAATCAACTTCATCCTATTGCTCGGGAATTGTATTGCATCAATATTCATATCAGTCGGTAATATTTTAGGGTCTGTAAAAAACGTAGCATTTGTCATTAGTTGCATATAGAGCAAGTCATCTATTAAATGAATTTTGTTATTAAACATAACATAACGTCGTGCGTCTATGGCATCGGTATTACCAAACTCGAAAAGATGGTCATTAAGTTTTAAGGTAATAGCAGGATCAATAAGGTTGAAGCTTGCCAAATCCACTGCGTTCCGATTTAACTGAGCATGAGATTCTGAGGCTAAGATGTGTAGTACCGCATTGATACGTGTGGTGTTAGCGAGAAACTTTATAGGTG
>CAJJDJ010000007.1 GCA_905182825.1 Thiotrichaceae bacterium UBA7359 | reverse complement strand
AGCCAATGGTTTCTTTGGTGATTCCGCATTTAAACAGCCTTTGCGATAAAAAGGTGTAAATACTCTATAGGGTGTACCGTCTTTTTTTAGAGTATTCCATGGTTCCCATAATAATGAGCCGTTAAAGCTTTTAGTTTTTATATTCTGAACTCCTAACAACTTTTTTATTTCTTTATCTCGTAGAATCCTCCATGGTTCGTAGCATCGATTCCAGAACACACCCTTTATGTCATTTTCGTTAGATAAATCAAGAAGAATTTTTTTCGGGTCTCCATTATAAACTTTAAGATTGCCCTCTAATGATTTGTTAAGTGATTTTAAAGAATGATGTAACCACCAACGACTCGCCTCACCCATTTGATATAGACCTGAGTTATCGTCATCTAGAATATAAATCGGTAATACTGATCCTTGTTTAGCAGCTTCAAAGAGAGATGGGTTATCATAGATTCTTAGATCCTGTCTGAACCAATGAATGATAATTTTTTTTTCTATGGACATAATGCCGAATCTATTATTATTTGTATGTTGTACTGAAACTAAGCCATTCTTATGCGAACAACATTCATTACTTCCATATTAAATCCAGCAATATTTTCCACACTCGCATAATAGGTCAAGTTTATGCGTGCGCCTTTTAGATTGCGGTAACTTTTTTTTCGCTTGAATCGAAATGGGACATCATAGCCTTCTAGTGACAGTGTGTTAATTATCCAATCCGAATCCTTTTCATTACGTTGCATGTGGGAACTGACTTTCATCATTTCTGAGTGAGTTAATTTCCGGTTCTTTTCTAGTAGCTTATCAACTTGTGATTTCATACTCCAAACATCTCTTAATTCGTAGCTAATTATCACATTGTCATACCGACAACGAAAGACCGATTAATTCTTCTTGCTTGTATATGGTCAGGTACGAGATAATTACTTTCTTTTTTCGACTCAATAAATATAAATAATATGTGGTTCAAAAATCTCCGAATTTATCGCTTTACCAAAGATATTGATCTGACACCTGACACGCTGGAGATTGCATTGTATCAACAGGATTTCACACCTTGTTCGAATATGGATTTCTCTCGCTATGGTTGGGTACCACCATTAGGTAAAAATAGTGAGCAATATACACATAGTTGTGGCGGCTATACTATGATATGTGCTCGTAAGCAGGAAAAAATACTGCCGCCAACTGCTATTAACGAGATAGTAGAAGAAAAGGTCATTGAGTTTGAACTGACTCAGACGCGTAGTATTTATCGTAATGAAAAACGAACTATTAAGGAAGATGTCATACACACCTTATTACCACGTGCATTAACACGCTCTTATCTCATTTATGCTTATTTTGACCCAAAAAATAAATTATTGATTATTGATGCTGCCAGTTCAAATAGAGCAGAAGAATTTATGGAGCATTTACGTGCGACCTTGGGTAGCTTGCCGGTAGTTCCTCTAAAGTGTCGTAGTGATGCTGCAAATATAATGACCCATTGGTTACAAGATAAGGCTCCAGAAGGCTTTGAGCTTGATAACGAATGTGAATTACAAAATCCGCGAGAAAGTAAAAACATAGTACGCTGTAAGAATCAGGAATTGGAAAGCTCTGAGATAATGAGTCATTTAAAAGCTGGTAAAAGAGTCATTCAGTTGGCATTAGTCTGGCGTGATGCGATTCGTTTTGTCCTTACTGACGATCTCTCAATCAAACGATTACGTTTTGAAGACATCATTCAAGAACAGGCTGATGATGATAATAATGATAGAGTGACGCAGTTTGATCAAGACTTTGCCGTCATGACTTTACAAATATACGAATTTATAAAAGAATTACTTGAAGAATTTGGTGGTCTGGAAAAACCTGACTAAGTCGATATTCATGAAAATTTATCTCGCCTCAACATCACCACGTCGACGTGATTTGCTGACTCAAATTGGTGTTAAATTTGAAGTTATTAATATCGATATTGATGAAAGTTGGGATGGCAAAGAAAACCCCGAAAATTACGTACAACGAATCGCCCTGGAAAAAGCGCGTGCGGGAAATGCATTTAGTATTGAAGATTATCCGGTTTTAGCCGCGGATACTGCTGTAGTAATAGACGGTGAGATATTAGGTAAGGCGGAGAATAGAAAAGACACTATCGCAATGCTTAAAAAACTATCTGGCAGAACACATATAGTGCTCTCAGCCGTTAGTTTGGTTTATACGCATGAAAAATGTCTATTAAATATCAGTAATGTGAAATTTAAGAAATTAACTCAAAGTGAGATAATAGATTATTGTGAATTAAATGAGGCTATAGGAAAAGCTGGTGGTTATGCCATACAGGGTAGAGCGGCGGTTTTTATCAAACATTTAGAAGGCAGTTATAGCGGTGTTATGGGCTTGCCACTTTTTGAAACTCAAAAACTATTACAAAGTGCTTCTTATCAACAGTCATAATGTAACAAAGTTTGTTGTCTGTATTCTGTTCAACTTTGAATCTCGTAGAGAAATATAACAATTTCCAAACATTAAAAAAGGGAGCCAAATGACTCCCTTTACACACAAACATTACTCTAAAGTTTTTTTCTCGCTTAGAGCAAGATGCCGCCATATTGAACGAAGAACGGCGCGAAGACTAGGCTAAGGATTGCAGATAGCTTGATCAAGATGTTCAGTGAAGGACCTGAAGTATCTTTCATCGGATCACCAACAGTATCACCAACAACAGCTGCAGTGTGCTCATCAGAGCCCTTGCCACCGTGGTTACCTGCTTCGATATATTTCTTAGCATTATCCCAAGCGCCGCCACTATTAGAGGAAGAGATAGCAAGTACACCACCGGTGATCAATGAACCGATCAACATAGCGGCAACTGCCTCAACACCAAACAGATAGCCAACAACAATTGGCGAACCCATGATCAACACACCAGGAGCTATCATTTCTTTTAGCGCCGCCTGCGTTGAGATGGCTACGCATTTCGCGTAGTCAGGAGTACCTGTACCTTCCATGATGCCTGGAATCGTCTTGAACTGATGACGTACTTCTTCGATCATCGCGAATGCGGCTATACCAACTGACTTCATAGTCATGGCAGAGAACAAGAAAGGCAAAACTGCCCCAATGAATAAGAAAGTGAAAACCAGAGGCTCCAACAAACTCATGGAGATAGGCTCACCCATCAATTTTTCAGCGGTAGTTATGAATGCCGCGAATAATGCTAGCGAGGTAAGAATTGCAGCGCCGATGGCAAAACCTTTCCCGATGGCTGCAGTTGTATTACCTGCGGAATCGAGGATATCGGTTCTGCGTCTTACTTCTGACTCTAGGCCCACCATCTCAGCAATACCGCCAGCATTGTCTGCAACGGGTCCATAAGCATCGATAGTAAGAGTTAAGACGAGGCTGCCTAACATGCCAAGAGAGGCAATAGCGATGCCGTACATCCCTGCGAGCTCCCAAGAGATGAATATGCTTATCGCGATAGCAATATAAGGGAGCACGGTGCTCTTATAGCCTAGTGCAAGGCCGTAGATGATGTTAGTAGCAACACCAGTTTCACAAGATTTTGCGACTTCTTTCACGGGGCTGAATTTTTCAGAAGTGTAGTAGCCAGTTAATAACCCAACCGCCAAGCCTGAAACCAATCCGGCCAAGAAGCAGAGGTAGACACCTTGGTTGTTATAGTCAGCACCGTTCAATTCGAACTGCTCTGGAATCAGTGCAATAGTGATAAAGTACATAACAACCGCCATAATGGCACTGGATATAATTAGTAGCTTCATCAGCGCTGGCGCCACGTCGTCTTCAGTTTTTACGCTAACTAAGAGTTTAGTGAGCAAGGCTATTGGAATACCTACAGCGCTGATCAAAATTGGAAACAGCAATGCATCTGGGTTACCGGCGAAAACTACCGCACTTATAACCATTGCAGCACAAGTGCTTTCTGCACAAGAACCAAAAAGGTCAGCGCCCATACCAGCAACATCACCCACATTGTCGCCAACGTTGTCAGCGATCACTGCAGGGTTACGGGGATCATCCTCTGGGATGCCCTGCTCAACCTTACCTACAAGGTCAGCACCAACGTCTGCGGCCTTAGTGAAGATACCGCCGCCAACCCGTGCAAATAAGGCGATTGTAGAACCACCTAGTCCAAAGCCAGCAATCACTTCCATAAGGATGTGGTTGTTCTCAGGTCCAAGGTCAGCAAGCAAGGTACTCATCACCACATAGATGATAACCAGACCAAGGGTCGCCAGTCCCACAAGGGCAAATCCCATTACCGCACCAGAGTTAATAGCCACATCGTAAGCCGCGGAAATGTCTTTCTTCGCAGAGACCGTAGTTCGTGCATTACCTTGAGTTGCTACTTTCATGCCGATATAGCCAGAAGCGATGGATATCGCACCACCAAAGAGGAAGGCGATAGCGGTATAGATACCCTCATGAATATCAGGGGTATGAGTGTCATTGATCAGGATGGCGATAATGGCGGCAAATACCACCATAAATATTGTCAGGACTTTGTATTCCTGCTTCAAGAAAGCCATGGCTCCCTCGGCAATAGCGCCGTGGATGAAGGTTAACTTCTTCGACTGAGCTTCATCCAGCCCAAGATCAAGCGGTATACTTACAACCTTCTTCATGTAAAAGAAGGCTATTCCCAAGCCCATTAGCGACAGGATTGTAGTTACCCATATTGTTATGCCTGACATATAAATTCCCCTAACTTTTTAAAAGTTATTGATTTGAAGTACGAAAATGTAAAAGTATCACTGGCAATGCCCTCACTACCTTGCCAGTGTCAAAAAATCGTGCAGATTGTACTTGGATATCAAGTAACTTCAAAGTCTCCTCCCTGCTTTTCGTACAATTGTGGTATTTTCTAGCATCCTATTCCAGCTCTCCCATCATTAAAATACCTTTTACTATGATTAATAGCACCGCCTTTCCTTTTGTAGCAAAACCCGATGCAAAGATACTGATACTTGGAACCATGCCAGGACAAAAGTCGCTAGAGGAAAATCAATACTATGCGCACCCTCGCAATAGTTTTTGGCCCATCATGTTCAAGTTACTTAAAACAGATAGTGACCTGTCTTATGACGATCGCAAAAAGCTGTTAATAAGAAACAATATTGCGTTATGGGATGTCTTAAAAAGTTGTTATCGAGAAGGCAGTCTTGATTCTGATATTGAACAATCCAGCATAGAAACGAATGATTTTAAAAGATTTTTCTCAATACATAAGCGCGTTGCAGTTGTTTTCTTTAATGGCGCAAAAGCTGAACAACTCTTTAAGAAAAATAGTTTAAAGAAACTGAAACATGCACAGCAAGAACTGTACTTTTTCAGATTGCCCTCTACTAGCTCGGCGCATGCAGCACGGACATTTGAACAAAAATTATTGCAATGGGCAGTAATAAAGCATTATCTATAGAAAGATAGCGCCCAATAAAACTCATAAGGCTACTACGCGGGATTAATAGCTAGATTGTAAACTAATGTGTTTTTAGAGCTTGTTGTTGTTTCCAATTAAACCAACCCTGTGGCGAAATTTTATTCATTAATCTATCAATCGGAGATAAAACAAGTAAATTCAAAACACCGTGTAATTTACCCGTCCAGGTTTGACTGGCGCATCGTAATGAAATCGCATAACTAGGTTCATCGTACACAAAGTGATGCCAGTAACCACTGGGGATATACAATGTTTCTCCTCGCTCAAGCACTACTTTATAACCTTCCAAGTGCTTTAAGCCGGGAAACTGCTCGAAATCTGGTTTCTCAACATCAACATAGCTTCTACAAGTAAATGGATAGCCATGTAAATTTTTTCCTTGTTCATGGGGGAATAGATAAACTGTTTTTTTGCCATACAATGCTGTGTGAAGCACATGTGACATATCGATATCAAAATGCATTTGGGTTACGGAACCTTTACAACCGAAAAACATAAAAATAAAGTTTCGTGATATGCCTTTTAATATAGCGGGGAAAGTAATGTCATCAACTAATTCCGGGATCTCAGTTCTGATATTATAGAGAAACATGCGAAGGTCTTGTTCTTTAGTCACAACCGCATCGATGAAGTCTCTTAATGAGATACTCTTCGACTTTGACATGTAATTCTTGCCGGCAGAGACGAAACTTGAGTCATAAACTTTAACTTGTTTATTGCCATGTTGTTTTTTGAAGAATTCAGGACTCCATTTATCTAAAGCGGGCCAGTCTTTTGCCATGTCTTGGATAATTAATGGCCGGAGCGGTCTGAAATAGGACCTTGAGAATTTTTCCGAGTCAATATTAGAGACCGTATCAATCGGTCTTAAATCAAGTATAGATTCAGGATGGTCAGAGCCAACCAAATTATTATCTGGCGAGGAACTCACTATAGGTATGAAGAATGTCTGCTTGTTCCCAGTGTAGAAAATGTCCGGCACCCGGTATCATCTTGAACTCACAATCAGGGATTCTGGAAGATGCTTTCTCAATGTCACCTGGATCTAATATAGCATCAAACTCACCACTAAGGATGAGTGTAGACGCGGTTATATTTCCTAAATCGATAAAATCTTCGATATCTGATGCCTGTTCAACAAACTCACAGTGGTCATAGAAGCTAAGAAACTGTTCGCGACTCATGCCACGGAACTGCTCGATAATTTGTTTTTTATGTGTATGAGGAATATGTTGGCCAAATTTTTCTATCATCAAAGGAGCGATATCATCTGTTTTGTTCATGTCAAATAATTTTTGACCTTCTTTAATCACTTCAATGACGGCTTTGCTGGGTTTTGCACCAAAACTTCCTAAAATCATCTTATCTACAAGAACCGGATAGCGTGCAGCTAATGCAACAGAAATTATTGTTCCCCATGAAGCAGCAGCTAAAATAACAGTCCCATTACGATTAGTTTTATTGATGATGCTATGTAGAACATCAACTTGTTCATCGAAGGTAATTCCTGGAGATCCGGATAATACCTGGCCGCGACCTTGACCTGGCAGATCAAACACAACAACTGAATAATCAGCTACGAAGTGACTGACAAATGAACGCCAAGCCGCCATTGTTTGCTTAGCACCGCTAATACAAACTATAGTTTTCTCTGCTTTACCATAAATACGATAAGGCACTAAAAAACGTTGAAGGCTCAATTCTCCTTTTTCAATATTCATAGTTTAAAAGTTTTTTAATTCGTGTTATCTCGAGCACAACTTGACAAAGAAGCTATTAATTTTCGTAAGATATTAGTTTAACTGAATGGCCCATCTAACCTTATTATAAAGCAACTTTACTAAAAGTCTTCACTCTTTTTGACACTGGTTAGCAATTATCTAATTAATAGAGACTCTTAATGGTGTAGTCGCTGTTAATTTAGAGTGACATTGCTTTGAGCTTAATTCTCGCGCGTTAAGGCAAAATATAAATTATTTTAGCTCATAGTTTATTCTAATGGATGTCGAAACAGGCAGTAAATATACTACATTTGATGCGAATTACCTTAATATTGTATTTAGATAGTCTGTCTTAATCCTCATTTACTTCTCTTTTTTTACAAGTCAAAGTATAAATTCTGTATTCAATATTTTTTTTACTGCATTATTTTTAAGCGTCACATATACGGGTAGACCTTTGTTATAAGGTGGATAATCTTCTCCTTCAATCAGAGGACTTAGATAACGACGGCATGCCTCGGTAATACCAAATCCATCGTTTGTAATAAATTCTTTTGGCATCATCTTTTCTACGTTTGCTACATCTTCCAATTTTGCTTTACGAATCTCCCAAATATAGGGCTCATCGGACATACGATGTATTATGGGCATAACGGCATTCTCTCCAGCAATAGCCATATCTACAGCTGCTTTCCCTAATGCATAGGCTTGATTTACATCTGTCTCTGAGGCTATATGTCGTGCTGCGCGTTGTAGATAATCTGCAACCGCCCAATGATATTTATAACCTAAGGTATCTTTGATCATGTCAGCAATAACCGGAGCAGCGCCACCCAATTGAGCATGACCAAAAGCATCATTTGTTCCTTGCTCCGCTAAGAATTTACCTCCTGGCCAACGTGCACCTTCAGACACTACGATTGAACAATATCCATAAGCCTCAACTTTCTCTTTTACTTTAGTAGTGAAGGCATTTTGATCAAATTCTATTTCTGGGAATAAAATCAAGATAGGAATGTCATTTTTTTCATCAGCCGCCAAACCGCCAGCCGCCGCAATCCAACCTGCATGACGTCCCATAACTTCGAGCACGAATACTTTTGTTGAAGTTTTAGCCATCGAACAGACATCATACGAAGCTTCACGAGTGGAGATCGCAATATATTTAGCGACTGAGCCAAAACCTGGACATGCATCTGTAATTGGCAAATCATTATCGATTGTTTTAGGCACATGTATAGCTTGAATAGGAAAATTCATTCTTCTAGATATTTGCGAAACCTTATGACAGGTATCCGCTGAATCACCACCGCCATTATAGAAAAAGTAGGCAATATTGTGTGCTTTAAATACATCGATTAAGCGCTCATACTCATCTTTACTCTCTTCTAGTCCTTTTAATTTGAAACGGCAAGAACCAAACGCTCCAGAAGGAGTATGACGTAATCCTGCTATATCAGATTCAGACTCAAGACTGGTATCAATCAAGTCTTCAGTTAATGCACCAATAATGCCATTACGACCCGCATAGAGCTTTGCGATTTTTTCTGGATATTGTCTTGCGGTTTCTATAACGCCACATGCACTGGTATTAATTACAGACGTAACACCGCCAGATTGCGCATAAAAAGCATTTTTGGCCGCTGTCATATTTTGTTTCTCCTAGATTAAAAATTAATTATGAAACTGAATTACATAAATACGGGTCTACGTTAGTTATGTTAAACTTAAAATAATAAAGCAAACATAAGACAATGTGTTGTATTAGGTATTATCAAAATATATTTAAATGACTTTTACAAAACTTTCCGAGCTAATTGTATACAAGACGTTTACTCTTTTCCTCGTATTAACATCGTTTCTTGTCATCGCTAATGATTTGCCTGATTTTGGTGACTCAGCTGGGAGTATAGTCTCGCCTGAATATGAGCGACGACTCGGCAAGGTGTTTTTAAATCAGGTGCGTCATTTCGCTAACGTGAACAAGGATCCTGAAATTGAGTCTTATATCCAATCACTTGGAGATAAACTGGTTTCATATAGTGATAATAATGAACAATCGTTTACTTTTTTTGTAGTTAATGCTCCAAGTATCAATGCTTTTGCCGGACCTGGCGGTATGATTGGTATGAATAGCGGTGTAATTTTAAACTCTAGTAATGAAAGCGAGTTAGCTGCCGTGATGGCGCATGAGATTACGCATGTTACTCAACGTCATCTTGCACGTCAGTTTGAAGAAGCAAGTAAATATAGTTTACTTAATACTGCAGCATTGATTGGTGCGATATTAATAGGCATTTCAAACCCAGAGGCCGGAATGGCTGCGATGACAGGTGCGGCTGGCTTAGCCGCACAAAATTCGGCGAATTTTACTCGTGCCAACGAACAAGAAGCGGATCGAATTGGAATGCAAGTTTTAGTCAACGCAGGTTATGACCCAAGAGGTATGCCCGCTTTTTTTGAAAAATTACAACAGTTATCAAGATATACTCAAAATGCCGCGCCAGAATTTTTGCGTACACACCCGCTAACTACATCACGAATTGCTGATTCGCGCGCACGTGCCGAAGACTTTTTAGTAAAAGAATTTACAAATTCACATTCTTACGAATTGATCAGGTACAAACTGTTTGTGGAATCCTCAAAGTCAAAAAAAGTGGCTATAAAAACTTTACAACAAGCACTTAATGAAAATAAAGTTTCTACAAAGAAAAACTCATCAATACGATATGGATTAGCTTATGCTTATATTGGAAACAGAGAGTTTGCTCAAGCAAAACAGTATGTCGATTACCTTTTAAGAGATAATCCTGATGATGTTGCCTATTTATTGTTAGCGGCAAAGTTCCAGACAGCGCAGTCGAATTACAATGCTGCGTTTGATATCTTTAGGAAAGCCCATGGTCTTTATCCCGACTACAGACCTGTCGTCATGGCTTATAGCAAAGCTTTGCTTGATGTAAGTAATGGAAAGAAAGCTAGAGATATTTTAAAAAACTATGAACGGCATCATAAACATGATCTAGAAAGTTATAGTTTGCTTGGTCAAGCAGAAGCTATGTTAGGCAATGAAATTGAAACTGCAATCTTGCAATCGGAATATTATTATCTTGCTGCGCAAACACGACTCGCTGTAGACAAGTTAAAGTTTATAAAACAACAATATCAAATCGATTATTATCAGGAGCAACGTATCAACGCGCGCATGGGAGAACTCGAATATGAGCTTGAGCTCGAAGAAGGACTCAAGTAAACATGGGAAGCAAATAAATATGTTACGTAGAGACACTCTTAGATATTTAGCTATGGGTTCAATCACTCTGATTTCCGGATTATTGAAACCTATTTCTGTCCTTGCCAAATGGAATAAAGCTGCATTTTCTTCGGTTGACTTTGATGAAGCGATTGTCGCTTATTTTCCTGGTCAAGAAATAGACGAATCTGAACAAATTAACATTGGGGTTCATTCTATAGTAGAAGATGGTGCTGTTGTGCCAGTCAAGGTTAAAACGGATTTGCCAAACATAGAATCTATAACAATATTTGTTGAGAACAACCCTAATCCTCTGATTGCAAGCTTTAATTTTACCACTAACTGTGTGGGTTTTATTTCAACGCGAATAAAAATGCAAAATTCGTCGAACATTATTGCTGTGGTAAAAAGCGAAGGGGCATTATTTAGTACACGTAAATTTATAGAAGTCCATGAAGGAGGCTGTGGCTAGATGGCATCATCTATACGTCTAAAAACAAAAATACGTGATGGAGTTACAACAGTACGCGCCATCATTCGACACCCTATGGAAACTGGCTTTCGAATTGATAGCGAAACTAACGAGTTCATCCCCCCACATTATATCAATGAAATTGTTATAAAACATAACGGTAGTGTTGTTATTACATGTGACTGGAGTCGAGCCATTTCAAAGAACCCTTATTTATCATTCATGTTTGAAGGCGCCACTATTGGTGATAAAGTTGAGCTTTCCTGGACTGATAATAGAAACAACGTAGATTCAACTGAAACACTGATAAAATAATTATCTCTCATAGCCACATTGCTTTCATTCTATGCGCGCCATAATAACTTTCTCCTTATTTGTTGTTTTTGCGTTTGTTTTAGGGGCTGTAATTGCGTACCCACTAAAACTCTTACTAGACCCTCTTTTGGGTCTTGCTTTCCGTAAATATCTGACATACGCCACTCTTATAAGTGGTTTGATTGTTAGTGGTATTTACTTGCAATTATATAATTTACTTTCATTTAAGTCTTTTGGTTATAGCGGAAAACTCTTTAAATTTTTAAATAGTATTTTTAATGGCTTTATTTACGGAATAGCCATTATGCTTATAATTGAAGTGCTATTATATTTCCTTGGTATTCATGAGATGGATACTTATCGTAATATTTCAATGACTGTTGTCATTGAGCGCTTTGGAAAAGCTATGCTTGCTGGCTTATTAATCGGCTTGATTGAAGAGTCAATTTTTAGAGGAGCTTTATTTTCTGGTTTATACAAACAAACTGGCGCGATAATAACAATACTTTTCTCAAGTCTTATTTATTCAGCCGTACACTTTATTCGTTATCGTGAAGTGTCCGCAGATACTGACATTGGCTGGCTAACTAGTTTCAGCATGATGCCTGAAGCATTCCGCCGTTTTCATGAGTGGTCCATTCTAGACTATTTTTTAACGCTTTTTATTTTTGGCATATTGCTTGGCTTATTGCGCTTAAAATATCGTGGAATTGCTGCCTGTATAGGTGTCCATGCAGGAATAGTTACGTTAATTAAAACTAGTGATTACTTCACTAATCGAACGCAAGATAGCACTTATAACTATCTTGTGAGCGAGTATAATTCAACTTTTGGGTGGTTGAGTTTTGTTGTCATCTTAATTTTTGTAGTCATCCACTTCATTAAGCTTAAAATAAATCATTGATTAAAATGAACATCTAAATTGTGTCCTGGCAATAGACGGGTTTTTAAAAGTTTTATTTTATTTAGGGTGCGATTTGAGATAATCAATTTGATCAAGAGTAGTCCACGCTAGTTGACAATATTTTTTATCTTGTGAGATTAACTTGACAGTAAGAATTGCAATTTTCATTTTTTTATAGCTACTGAATATCAACCGAGTTATCTAATGACATCAGGATGAAATAATATATTATCGTTTATCTTAAAATTTCGAATCATAACCTGACCTTCTTTGCCGCGAATGAAATCCGAATAGTTTCTCGCCATATCAATTTTTACATGTGGATGTTTCTTAGGGTTTACCATAATCACATGATAAGGATTGAATAACTCTGGATCGTTTTCAAATATTACTCTTAATTTTACCTTGTCTCTATATGCCAGGTAAGTGCCTCTGTCTGTCAATGTATACGCTTCTTTATCATCGGCTATTCTAAGAACGACAGCCATTCCTTGACCAACCGCCAGGTACCAGTCATCAGAAGGTTCTTTGCCTGTCATTTTCCAAAGACTTTTCTCTTTTTTATGAGTTCCAGAATCATCGCCACGTGAAACAAAAGCGTGCTTCGCTTCAATCAGTAATGACATTACCTCAACTATATTTTTTGCATTTTTAATATCTGCAGGGTCAGTTTCTGGTCCAACAATAATATAATCATTATGCATAACTGGTTTTCGTTCAATTCCTGAGCCTTCTGAAACAAATTTTTTTTCTGCTTCTGGTGCATGTACAAAGATTAGATCAACATCACCATTTTCTCCTAAGCGTATAGCCTTACCCGTGCCCACTGAAATAATATCTAGTTTCACATTATATTGATTTTCAAATGCGGTATTTAATACTGCCAATAAGCCTGAATTGTCAGTACTAGTTGTCGTTGCCATCTTTAATCGCATCACATTTGAATTTGAATTTAGCGAAACACTAACTAACAACATTAATGATAATACTAAGGTACGATGCATAAATTATTCCTTCATATGTGTTTTTATAACTACAAAATTAAAATTTTAGTGGCGCATGTCTGAGAAGAATATCAGTATTATTTTTATCATCGGTCCTATTTTTACATCATGCGTGTTTAAATAAATCGTATTTGTTCGAATATTATTAGCCGCAAAATAGTTAAAATTTCGTTCATTACTTCGAGGAGTTATAATGAGTGTCTACATCGCTAAACCTGATGGATGATTATCATGTGACAACTATATTGCCTTTGCCAACAATTTAACGTGGTATAATTTTCCCACAAGAACTCTCGTCGTCAATATAAAGATCTGAAGTACTAATATTTTTCATTCTGATAAAGTAGTATTGCAATTTCAGGCCTTCGAAGAAACGCCTTAAAAAAACGAACATGACGGATTTCCTGAAAATAAATTGCGACATGCCTTTTTTATGTGGCTATTCATTTGCAAATTCAAGTACAAAAAAAGCCTAGAATTATTTTGTATTCTTTTCTCGACATAAGCTTTAGCGGTCATTCTCATTTACTTAAATGATAATGATTATTATTCAACCATAACTGATTAATAATGCTATTAAAAATTGGTTTTATTTATTAACATGCGCGTAAGAAAAAACATAATTAAATTAAAAAATGAAATACTTATCAGAAACACGTTGTAAGATAAGAGATGCAGAAAAAAAACTGAATCAAGTTCCATTATCGTTATCTAGCGCTACAGAAGTGAAGAATTCATTACAAACTTTAGTTAGAGGTATTTAGTATGTTTTTATGCAAAATGTCAAAATCATTAACAATATTGATGTCTTTATTACTGCTTCTCCCTTCTATATCTTTAGCTGAGCCTCATAACGAAGGGCCAAAAGTCTGCATGGAATGCCATGAAGCAGAATACGATGTGTGGAAAGAGACAAAGCATTTTGCTGCTTATAAGGACGTTCACAAAAAGCCTAAAGCTAAAGAGATACTGGCTGCTATTGGTGGTGCGAAATCCATGAAAAAAAGCCCTGTGTGTAGCACATGCCATTATACTCTTGTGAAAAAGAAAGCTGACAAACCTGCTAAAGCTAAAGCTGGGCCCTCTTGTGAAAGTTGTCATGGTCCCTCATCAGATTGGAAGGCGGTGCATAACGAGTATGGTAGTGGTGCAAAGGCAGACACAGAAACTGCAGAGCACAAACAACAGCGATACTCTGATGCAAAAGATGCAGGAATGATCTGGTCTTTCATGCATTACGAATTAGCAGAGAATTGTACAAGCTGTCATGGTCTCTCTAGAGATGATGTGGAACCTGAGATTTTAGCAAAATTAGTGGCCAATGGACATCCTGCAAACGAAAATTTTGAATATATAGCTTATTCACAAGGTTCTGTTCGGCATCGATTTTATCCTCCCGACGTTACAGTAAATGCTGAAATGGATACCATTCAATTGTCACGGACATATGTTATTGGTCAGGCTGCAATATTGGTATCTGCCTCGAATGGTCTTGCTAGAGCTACAGATGATAAATATAAGTTATTTCAACAAAATCGGTTTGATGCTGCAAAACTAGCTTTATCGGCAATAACTGATATCCCAGAAATCAAAAAGCTGCTGGATGAGCCAACTAGCGAAAATGGGAAGAAACTAGCGGAAGCAATAAAGGATGTCGACCTGAGTAAGAGTGTTGCAAAAATGCTCCCTGAAAAAAGTAAATATAAATAAATTCAAATTTCACGTTAACAAAAAACAATTAAATCTATAATCTTATGAAGTTGACGTCTTTTAAATCAATGGAACGTCCTGGGCGTTGGGATAGCGCATTCGACCCCGATATGACGGAAGCTAATCTGGCTATGCTTATGGAACGACCAGAGATATCTGCGATTGACGCTTTACGTTTCCCTCGTTCGGTTCCTCTGGAAGGTATCATAAAGAATGATTGCCGCTTAGTTAAGTTTAAGCCTGGCGAAATAATCATCAGAGAAGGGGATTATGGAAATTCAGCATTTCTAGTTATTTCAGGGAAAGCTACTGTAGTAATCAAGCCAAGCTTACCATCACATTTGCTGGGTCGTTCAAATCCAAAGAAAAAAACTTTTTGGAAGGTGCTTTCACAATTATGGGGTAATAGTAATGTTCCAGAGGGAAGAAATACTGAACTCTACATAGATAAAAGCACAGGGTTGCAAAAAGACGATAAAACAGAACATGCTTCACTATTTAGTGTACGAGACCATCAACAAATATTCAAAGAGCCTTTACAAAACATTTCTGACATAAAAGAAGTACCATCACTAAAAGACATTTATGATGTTGTCGAGTTTAAAAGTGGAAAAATTTTTGGCGAAATAGCAGCATTAGGTAGGGTGCAAAGAACATCGACTATCTTTGCCAAAAAAGAAACGGTTCTTTTGGAAATACGTTGGCAAGGGTTACGAGATATTCGAAAATATGATGATGGCTGGCGACATATTATCGATGAAAGTTACAGAAATAATGTCCTAAAGGGACATTTGCGTGAGCACCCTATATTTCAGGAACTTGATGAGGATGCTTTACAGCGAGTTGCTAATAATACTTTGTTTGAGACGTATGGAAGCTTTGAATGGTATTTGACCTATTCTAAAAGTAGCGACACTTTAAATAAGGATGAAAATGATGTAGTGGTAAAGCAAGGTGATTATGCTGATGGTTTATTACTTATCGCTGGTGGCTTTGGCGGAGTTA
>CAJJDJ010000006.1 GCA_905182825.1 Thiotrichaceae bacterium UBA7359 | reverse complement strand
TATCTAAGGAGTTAGGTTTAAATCGATATGAACGAATTGTCGAACATGATTTCACTCCGGGTCACCGTTATTGGGAAAAAACCAGCTCTTACTGGCGAGATGTACGAATTATATGGTCAGAACTTATTCATAAAAAATCAGTGCTAGTGTTGGAGAAATTAGTACATGGACAACCTCTTTTTATCAATCTGTTCGATTATGCGGAAAAATTACAAATTCAGCCATATGATTCTGAAAAGGGAAAAATATTTATACGTAAGACTCTGTCCGATTATATAAAGATTCATACTTCCTAGATTGAGAATAAGAGTTACGCCATAATTTTTTTTTTAATGCATAGGCTTTATCACTATAAATCTTTAATGGGTGTTTTATCCTGTTCGATTAGTCGAATATTTATTTGAATACGTTCTAGGGGATTGTCTTTGCTATCTCGTTTTTGTGAAACAATCTTGTCTACGATGTCTATACCTTCAGTCACTTCACCAAACACAGTATATTGTCCATCAAGAAACTTTGAGTCCTTTACAACAATAAAAAATTGAGAGCCTGCACTGTTTGGATCTTGGGAACGCGCCATCGAGAGGACGCCTCTTTTATGGGGACGTTTATTAAATTCAGAAGGGATTTTGTAATCAGGGCCACCTGTACCGTAGAGTGATTTGTCTGTACCTTTTGTTAATGGATCTCCTCCCTGAATCATAAAACCTGGAATGACGCGATGAAAAATAGTCCCGTCATAAAATCCTGATCTTGCTAATGTTAAAAAATTATCGACATGTTTAGGCGCATCATCAGGGAAAAATCGAAGTTCGATATTACCAAATTTCGTTTCGATGACGCTTGTTGGTACAGGTTCCTCAGCAAAGATAAAAGTAGACATTATCAAAAGTAAAAAACTGATATTGAAGCGATAAATATTTTTTGCATTAATAAAGTTCATAGACATAGTGTATTCCGTTTAAATATTAAAATGTTTTCCAGTTTTAAGACTTCAAGAAATAATTTTAAGTTCAATAATAAAACTTTGTGTCAATTATGTTCATACGTATTATCATAAAACAATTATGCAAGACTTAAACGAATTACTTAATATCGATAAAAACTTAATCTGGCATCCTTATAGCGCCATGTCCTCTGACTTACCGATTTACCATGTAGACTCCGCCAATGGTGTACGTCTAAAACTCAGTAATGGACAAGAGCTGATTGATGGGATGTCATCTTGGTGGAGTGTGATTCATGGCTATAATCATCCAGCAATGAATCTAGCTCTAGAACAACAACTTAAAGATATGGCGCATGTCATGTTCGGTGGTTTAACTCATACTCCGGCAATTAGACTAACTGAAAAGATAATAGACATCACTCCCGAACCTTTAAATGCTGTCTTTTACTCTGATTCTGGTTCAGTTGCAGTTGAAGTTGCGATGAAGATGGCGATTCAATATTGGCATGCCAAAGGAAAAACAAAACGACAACGATTTATCAGTTTACGTTCGGGATATCATGGTGATACCTTAGGTGCAATGTCAGTATCTGATCCTGAGACAGGCATACATAGTTTGTTTTCTGGCATGCTTCCTAAACAGATATTTATCGAACAACCTCAATGTCGCTTCGGTGAGCCCTGTACAGACAATAATATTGCAGCACTCAAAAAAGTATTAACGGAACATGGAGAACACTGCGCAGCCTTGATTATGGAGCCGATAGTTCAAGGTGCGGGTGGAATGTGGTTCTATTCAGCAGACTATTTAGTAAAAGCTCGTAAATTATGTGATGAACATAATTTGTTGCTAATCTTCGATGAAATAGCGACAGGGTTTGGTCGAACAGGAAAATTATTTGCCTGTGAACATGCTGATATTGTTCCTGATATCATGTGTATTGGTAAGGCTTTGACTGGTGGATACTTGTCTTTGGCAGCAACATTAACAAAACAAGAAATATATATGACAATCGATAGAGGCGAACCTGGGGTTTTTATGCATGGGCCTACTTTTATGGGGAATCCATTGGCTTGTAGAGCGGCACTTACCAGTATCTGTTTATTAGTAGAGTCTAAATGGCAAGAAAATATTAATCGAATTCAACAATATTTAGAGAAAGGCTTGGCTCCTTGTCGCAACTCACCTAAGGTAAATGATGTCCGTGTTTTAGGTGGCATTGGCGTTGTAGAATTAAAAGAATTAGTTGATATGTACACAATAGTACCGAAATTTGTGGAAGCAGGAGTATGGATACGTCCATTTGGTAAGTTGATCTATATTATGCCTCCATACATTATAGATAATGATGATTTAGGAACTTTAACTAGTGCCATAGTCTCTCTCATAAATGATAGTTAGAAAACACTTATTTTAAATAATCATGGTGTCCAAATGATTTTGTAGTTGATATCATCCTTGCTCGTTCAATGGTGGCCTTTACCGGTCCCCTCGCAACACGAAATTGTGAATCCCGCCAGGTCCGGAAGGAAGCAACGGCAGCAGTCGATGTGTGTGACGGGGTAGGGGCGGTATGGGCCGCCGCCATTTTTTTCATATCGTATTTGTATGGTATTTGTGAAAATTCAAAACGTTTCGCGGTGATGGGTTTCCTCATTTATAGTATAGTTAAATTATGATGTAATTTTCAGTGTTAATTAAAAAAATAAAAAATAAAAAGCTATGACTTATCAAGTCCTTGCACGTAAATGGAGACCAAAATCATTCCGAGATATGGTCGGACAGTCACATGTTTTAAAAGCATTGACTAACGCGCTAGACCAAGAACGTTTACATCATGCTTATTTGTTTACTGGCACACGTGGAGTGGGTAAGACAACTTTGGCTAGAATTCTAGCTAAGTGTTTAAATTGTGATACTGGTGTAAGTTCAACTCCTTGTGGAATATGTAATGCTTGTGTTGCGATAGACGAAGGTCGATTTGTTGATTTAATTGAAGTTGATGCCGCGTCTCGAGCCAAAGTAGAGGAAACACGCGATCTGATGGATAATGTTCAGTACGCTCCGAGCATTGGTAGATATAAAGTTTATCTAATAGATGAAATCCATATGTTTTCTAATCATAGCTTCAATGCCTTATTAAAAACACTTGAAGAACCACCACCCCATGTTAAATTTTTACTGGCAACAACTGAACCTAAAAAATTACCTGTCACGATATTGTCGCGATGCTTACAATTTAATTTAAGTCATCTAACTAATCATCAAATTGCCAAACAGATTGAAATGATATTGGGGCAAGAAAAAATAGATTTCGATTCTGAATCGGTAGAGCTCATTGCTCGTGGTGCGACTGGAAGTGTGCGTGATGCGCTAAGTTTATTGGATCAAGCGATTGCTTATGGCGGTGGAATTTTGGAAGAATCTCAGGTTCGCGCTATGATGGGAACGATAAGTAGTGCTGATTTGAATGGCCTTATTCAGGCTTTGATTGATGCTGATCCAGAATCATTATTAAGTACAATCGAGTCTATTGCATTACAAAACCCAGACTTTGATGCCTTGTTGGCAGAATTATTAAGTCTGCTACAAAAAATCGCGATTATTCAAGTACTGCCAGCAAACTCTAGCAATCCAATAAAAGATAATTCTATATTAGTTGATTTTGCTAATGCAATGAATAAAGAAGACACTCAACTTTATTATCAAATAGGCATGATGGGACGTAAGGATATTTATTTTGCTCCAGATGTTAAGTCAGGCTTTGAAATGGTTATGATAAGGATGTTGGCATTTAGACCGAACACAGGAAATGGACCAAAATTTAGCAAATTAAAGCCTAAAACATCATCAGAGGTGGTCTCAAAGAATTCTGTGACACCAATATTAAAACAGGAAGCAAAGGAAAATAAAACATCAATAAAAAAAATAACCTCTGATAATGAATGGGAAAAAATCATCGAACAAATGGAATTGACCGGATTGGTAAAAGAATTGGCTGAAAATTGTGTTTTGAAGACACATGACAACAATCGTATAACGTTGTCATTAGCACCAACACAAGAACACTTAATGTTAAATCAAAATCAAAAAGATCGTTTTGAGCAAACAATTCAAGCTCGTTTTAGAAAAGATGTTAAATTAGTGATCTTGGTGGAAGATTCAACTAATGAAACACCTTTTGAAACCAATGCCCGATTAAAGAAAGAGAAGCAAAAAGCGGCTGAAAATTCTTTAAAAAATGATCCAACAGTAAAGTCATTAATGGATACGTTCGATGCATCAATTGATCAAGATTCAATACAACCACAATAAAAATATATTTAAATATGAGGAAATAAAACGATGAAAGGTGGTATGGGAAATATCATGAAACAGGCTCAGCAGATGCAGGGTAATATGGAAAAAGCTCAAAAAGAACTTGCCGAAACAGAAGTCGTAGGTGAGTCAGGAGCAGGTTTGGTCAAAATTACAATGAATGGCCGTCATGATGTAAAACGTGTTGTTATTGACCCCGAATATATGAGTGATGATAAAGAGATGCTTGAAGATCTTATTGCTGCGGCTGTAAATGATGCTAATCGGCGGGTTGAAACAATGACACAAGAAAAGATGGCTAGTGTTACCGCTGGAATGGATCTACCATCGGGAATGAAACTTCCGTTTTAATTTTTTGATACAACATTCATTTAATAGTCTCATGATACAACAATCCTTGTTAGAAAAATTGGTTGAAGCGTTGCGTTGTATGCCTGGAATAGGAAGGAAATCAGCTCAACGAATTGCACATCAGCTATTACAAAGGAACCGTGATGCTGCAAAGCATCTTTCTAGGGTTCTGGGAGATGCCATGGAAAAAATTGGACATTGTGAACGTTGTCGTACGTACACTGAAAATGCATTATGTCAACTTTGTGAAAATAAAAAACGTGACGATAGCATTCTTTGTATTGTAGAAAACCCATCTGATGTTGGTTCAATTGAAGAAGCAAATTATCGAGGACGGTATTTTGTTTTACTTGGTCATTTGTCACCGTTAGATGGAGTTGGGCCTGATGATATAGGTCTAAATAAATTACCAAGATTATTAGATGATGAAGAATTAAATGAAGTGATTCTTGCAACAAGCAGTACCGTTGAAGGAGAGGCAACAGCACATTTTATCAGCGAAATGGTAAAAGCACGTGGTAAAACGGTCTCTCGGATAGCACATGGGATACCTATGGGTGGAGAGCTTGAGTATGTCAATAGTTTGACAATCGCTCATGCAATAGATGGACGAAAAGCGATCTGATGATAAGTTTTTATAAATCAGACAAAGTGACACACTAGTTCTATTAAATTGAAGTCCAACATATTTTAAGAAAGATTCAATTGAATGTAACATGAAATGAATGTATGGCTATGGATGATGGGGTGTTTATTCTCATTAAGTTTGATGGCTATCGGCGCGAGAGAACTTGCGGGCCAAATCACTACCTCTCAAATTCTTTTCTTTCGTAGTGCGATTAGTTTATTTGTGATTACGATAATAATGTGTAAGTCGGAGAAGACAAAATTATTTTCAAGTAAACGTATAAAACTGCATTTCGTACGAAATGTTTTTCATTTTATTGGTCAGTATGGCTGGTTTCTTGGTCTTGGACTATTGCCTCTAGCACATGTCTTTGCTTTAGAATTTACCGTGCCACTATGGACTTTGATAATAGCAGCATTATTTTTAAAAGAAGATGTAACTATTAAAAAAATAATAGCTGTATTATTTGGAGTGGCAGGCGTTTTAGTTATATTAAAACCAGGCATTGAAATCATTGAATCGACATCATATATCATTTTGATTGCAGCTATGGGATATGCAGTCTCACATGTTACTACCAAATCATTATCAAACACAGAGGATTCATTAACAGTTTTGTTTTATATGTGTCTCATACAGTTGCCGATTGGTTTTTTATTGACTATTAATAATTGGATATTTCCTAATTTGAAGCAATGGCTATGGTTAGGGATAGTTGCAATAACAGCTTTGTTAGCACATTACTGTATTACTAATGCAATGAAACTATCTGAAGCAGGAATTGTAGTGACTTTAGATTTTTTGCGACTGCCATTAATCGTAGGTGTTGGTGTTATTTTTTATGATGAAGCATTTGAGAGCGCAATACTTCTAGGCGCTTGTTTGATGCTGCTTGGCAATCTAATCAATCTAAATTCACAAAAAATAACGCTGAATAGCATCAAATAAAGATTAATTCTAGTTTGGTTTTGTAATATTGCGTTGATGTATTACTTACTACCATTCACTTTTCTTGATTGAAATGATAAAAGGATTGGTTTAAATAAACTGTAACTTCATTTACCTCATCATCAAACCAAATTAATTCAGACATCAACTCACACTGAACGACACGTTCATGGAGTAATGAATAGCTTTTAACTTCCCTTTCTTTTCGAGTGTAAAGAGAATGTTTATGACAACGCACACAATTATCGTCGTGTAGTGCCTCGCCATTTTCGCTATCAAAAGCATATGCTGTTGAGTTCAACAACATAAATATCATGTAGCTCAATAAAGCTTTGTAAAGTAAGCTCATGTGGACTCATTCATCAAGTGCGCGATTCTAATTGGTGCTGGTGGGTGTGAATCATGGAATGATGAATACAATGGATCAGGTGTTAAAGTGTTTGCATTTTCACGATATAAACTCACCAAGGCAGCAATTAAGTTTTCTGCTTGTGCTTGACTTGCTGCGAAATCATCAGCTTCAAACTCATGTTGGCGAGAAATAAATGAGAATAAGGGTTGTAGAAAAAATGTAAATGCAGGCGAAGCTAATAAAAACAATATTAATGCCATATAGGTAGATGCTTCTTCTACTCCAAGGCCATTGTAAAACCAAGGCTCATTAATCAACCAACCGAGTAGCGCTAAGCCAACCAAAAATATGGTTCCCAATATCGATATGCGTTTGCGAATATGATTGCATTTGAAATGTCCAAGTTCGTGTGCAAGAACGGCTTCAATCTGATCGTAACTAAGTTCTTCGATCAAAGTATCAAAAAATACAATGCGTTTATTTGCGCCAAGCCCTGTAAAGTAGGCATTGCCATGTGACGAACGAGTGGAGCCATCCATTACAAAGATACCCTGACTCTTGAATCCATTACGTATAAGTAGTTTTTCAATACGTATTCTTAATTCTTCATTATCCAAGGGTCTAAACTTATTAAAAATGGGTGCTATAAAAGCGGGGTAAGCCCACATCATGATGAGACTAAAACCCAACCATGTTGCCCAAACATAAAGCCACCAATAACTGCCACTGTTTTCCATAATCCAAAGTACAAACAATAATATCGGTGTACCAATGCATAGACCTACTGCAGAATTTTTAAGTAAATCAACGATGAATATTTTTGATGTCATTTTATTGAAACCAAAAGATTGTTCTAATTTGAACGTTCGATAAATTGATATTGGTAAATCGAGTATGGACATAATAGCGAAAACACAGAGAATTAAACTTACGCCGGTCCAGATATCCGACAAGCCAAACGAACGCAACCAACTATCTAGTAATTGCAGACCACCCGCCAGTGTCCATAATAATAAAAATACTGAGCTGATGATGAGCTCAGTCAAACCTGTTTTTACTTTGGCTTGGGTATAGTCTGCAGCCTTATGATGTGCTTCAATTGGAATTTTACCATTGAAAGCATCAGGTACTTCTTCGCGGTGTGAAGTAATATGCTTGATATGTCTTTGCACTAAAAACCACTGAATAATAATGCTGACAGCTAAACTGAGTACAAAAATGGTAGTAAAGAGATTCACGCGGTTTTAGTCTCCTGAAAAAAATATTTTCTGTTTTGTAATAAGTTTCTAATTATGTTCATATTTAGTAAATAATCATTAAAATTAAATAAAAACCGGATACGTAATGTCATATTCTAAAAATAACCTTATATGGATTGACCTGGAAATGACAGGTCTTGATACTGATAATGATCTGATCATAGAGATCGCAACTATTGTTACTGACCCACAATTGAATATCCTTGATGAAGGTCCAGTCATAGCAATCTTTCAAACTGATGATGTACTGAACCAAATGGATGAATGGAATACGCGACAACATAATCAATCCGGTTTGGTAGAAAGAATCAAGAATAGTTCCTATAATCTTGCTGAAGCTGAGAGTTTAACACTGACATTTTTGAATAAGTTTGTTCCAAAAGGAAAATCACCGATGTGTGGTAACAGTATATGTCAGGATCGCAGGTTTATGCACCGATTAATGCCAAGTTTAGAAGCCTACTTCCATTATCGAAACCTTGATGTAAGTACTATCAAGGAAATCATAAAACGTTGGGCGCCTGAAGAGGAAGAATATAACAAACAAGGTAACCATCTTGCTATGGATGACATACGCGATTCAATCAATGAATTGCAATTTTACAGAGAACATGTCTTTAAAATATAACTATGCCAGAATCTAATCGAAACTCGCCGGCTAAGATATATAGCGTCGAACAAGTTAGACAACTCGAGCTGATTGCCTCTGAAGATTATGGTATCTCTAGCTATTGTCTTATGAAACGTGCTGCATACTTTAGCTACGAAGTACTCAAACAACATTGGCCAAGTGCAAATAATATAGCTGTTGTTTGTGGTTTTGGTAATAATGCGGGTGATGGTTATGTCCTAGCAAAATTGGCTATAGATGACGGTAAACAAGTCGAAGTAATTAATATGTGCAACACTGAAAACTTGAATGGCGATGTGGCAATTGCGTATCAGGATTTGAGCACTACAAATGTATGCCTACAAAATTATTCGATGAACATATTTGATGGTGTTGACGTTATCGTGGACGCTTTATTTGGAACAGGGCTTAATCGTGATATAAAAGGAAAGTTTTGTGATTTAATAAAACTGATGAATGAATCTGAATGTCCAAGTATTTCTATCGATATCCCCTCAGGAATAAATGCGAATACAGGACAAATAATGAATGTTGCAGTAAGTGCTGATGTCACTGCTACATTTATAGGGTTAAAGCAGGGAATGTTTACTAACGAGGGCCTTGCTGCATCAGGCAAGATTGAACTTAGTGATCTTGATATACCAGAAGAAATTTATCAACAGATAAATCTTAACAGTCCTACCCATACTGTTTCTAGGTTAATGCTCCATGATTTAAATAAAGTACTTAAACGGCGGCAACGTAATTCACATAAAGGACATTTTGGACATGTACTTGTTGTCGGTGGTGATGAGGGTTATCTTGGTGCAGCTCGCATGGCAGCTGAGGCAGCGGCGCGTGTGGGTTCCGGTTTAGTAAGCATTGCGACACGTTGTTCACATGCAAGCTCATTAAGTGCAGTAAGACCTGAAGTAATGTCTCATCCTGTTGAAACACGGGATGACCTTATGCAATTAATTGAACGTGCGACAGTGATTGTTATAGGGCCAGGCTTAGGAAAATCAGAGTGGGCCAAATTATTGTTAGCAAGTGTACTGGAATCAAATCTTCCGATAGTGATTGATGCTGATGCATTAAATCTATTAGCTGAAAGAAAAAAGTTCTCAAAAGCATGGGTAATCACACCGCATCCGGGTGAAGCGGCACGTTTATTAGACATAGATACAAAAAAAATTCAGCAAGATAGGTTCAAATCTTTAGGGGCCTTACATGAAAAATTTCAGGGACCAGTGGTACTTAAAGGCAATGGGACATTAATCGCAGATACAAAAGGAGAATTTTTTATTTGTGATAAAGGTAATCCAGGGATGTCTTCAGGGGGCATGGGTGATGTCTTGTCTGGAGTTATTGCAGGCTTGATTGCACAAGGAATTGACATTAATCATGCTACTAAACTGGGAGTTTGTTTACATGCTGGTGCGGCAGATAGAGCCATCATTAATGGTGAGCGGGGTCTATTGGCTATGGACTTGATGCCGCATCTTCGTTATCTGGTAAATCCAAAATAATGTTGTTATCACTTAAAAATGAGTCCGAAACAATCGCTTTCGGCGCTAATATAGCTAATGTATTGACTGGAGGCGAACTCATTTATTTACAGGGAGAACTTGGGGCGGGTAAGACCACTTTTGTACGTGGTTTATTAAATGCACTAGGCTATTTAGGCAACGTAAAAAGCCCCACTTACACCTTGGTTGAACCTTATTTGATTGCGGGGGTTGATATTTATCACTTTGATTTATATCGTATTAATGACCCTGAAGAGCTTGAGGCGATGGGCATTCGTGATTATTGTGATGGTAAATCAATATGCCTTTTTGAATGGGCTGAGCAGGGAACTGGTGTTCTACCCAAGCCTGATGTCACTTTGTTTCTTTCATATCACTCCTTAGGGCGAGAGGTCGAAGTAAAACCTAGTTCTATTATCGGAAAGAAGATTCTAGAACTCCTCAAACAAACTCTATAAATGTTCTAATTACTAAAGTTGAGATATATAAATACACCTACTATTATTCATATAAAACATGGATATAGGTTGCTTTTTTAAATAAAACTTGAAACTATTA
>CAJJDJ010000005.1 GCA_905182825.1 Thiotrichaceae bacterium UBA7359 | reverse complement strand
AACGGCCTATGTGGGATTATCAAGATCATTAGGCTATAACATTACGAAAAAAATATTAGATACATTTCTGAAAAAAAAATTGCCTGATATTGATCTTATGGCAGCAGTACCAATTAGAATTAATATTTAATAATATGAAAGTTTTAAATTATATTGGTTGGGATGTTGGTGGTGCGCATCTTAAAGTTGCTAGCATCAATGACTCTGGAAAATTAGAGTTTGTAGAACAATTTGCTACGCCCCTTTGGCAAGGTTTAGATCAGCTTGAAAATATATTTCCTAAATCAATAGAAAAACTACCCGGTGGTGCATTAACTCACGCTTTGACTATAACCGCAGAGTTAGTCGATATTTTTGAAAACAGAGAATCAGGTGTTAACAAACTCCTAAAATTATTTGAAAAAAAACTGGGAAGTAACATAAAAGTTTATTCAATTGAGTGTGGAATATTAAGTTTAAACGAAGCATATAAAAATGTTAATAAACTTGCTTCGGCAAACTGGCATGCGAGCACATCATATGTAGCATCATTGCTTGAGTCGGGACTCTTCATAGATGTCGGTAGCACGACGACAGATATAATTCCGTTTTCTGACAAACTTGTTAATGCCTATGGTGTAGATGATCAAAGTCGGTTGCATTTTGACGAATTAGTATATATGGGTGTTGTTAGAACACCATTAATGGCATTGACAAAACAAGCTCCTTTTGCTGGAAAATGGCAAAATATAATTGCAGAATATTTTTCAGATACCGCGGATGTATATAGAATTTTAGGAACTCTTGATGATAAAGATGATTTGATGGATACAGCGGATGGAAACGAAAAAGATCTTGTCAGCAGTATTAGGAGACTTGCCAGAATGTTGGGGGTAGATTCAAATAAATTTAGACATAATGATGTTTGTTGGGTCAAATTAGCGAGGTATTTTGAAGAAATTCAAGTGCAACTACTTACGAAGGCTGTGATTAGAGTGCTATCAAATGGTACTTCTAGTAATAAAACCATAGTCGGTGCAGGTGTCGGACATTTTCTAGTAAAAAAAATAGCGGATCGAATGAGTATTCCATATGTAGAATTTGGTGAGTTATGTACTACTGATTCATATCTTACACATAGATGTAATTCCTGTGCGCCAGCTGTTGCATTAGCTCAGTTAAACCGATACTTATGTAGACGATGAAAATTTCCGAATTGCCTTATCAACAAAATTCTGCAAAATTATTTTCTTTAGTTGCAGATGAGCCTTGGAGTATTTTTTTTGATAGTGGCTTTCCTGAAATTGATATGGGTCGGTACGACATTATAGTCTCACGACCAGCAGTAACACTTGAAACGTATGGGAATATTACTCACATAAATGATGATAGTAAGAAAACAACTTCTTCTGAAGATCCCTTCATACTCTTAAATCATTACCTTGGTGAAAAGAATATTAATTTTAGTGGATTACCATTTTGTGGTGGTGCAGTGGGATATTTAGCTTATGATTTGGGCCGACGACTTGAAGCATTACCAGAGATGTCAGAACAAGACATAAAAATCCCAGAAATGGCTGTAGGTATTTTTGACTGGTCTTTGATCATAGATCACCATCTTAGACGTATATGGCTTGTTAGTTTTTGTCGGTTTAAAAAAACGAAATTAATATGGCATGAATTAAAAGAATTATTTTCATCGTCTAAAAATATTGAGACAAAAGAATATCGAATAACATCAGACTTTAAATCTAATCTATCAAGAGAGCAGTATGGACTAGCATTTAATAAAGTTAAACAATATATTCGTGATGGTGATTGTTATCAGGTAAATTTATCTCAAAGGTTTGCTGCCGGTTTTGAAGGTGATAGTTGGTCAGCGTACTTAAAATTGAGAACAGTGAATCCTGCTCCCTATTCGGCTTACATTAACTTGCCGACAGGCGCTATATTGAGTTCGTCTCCGGAACGTTTCTTACGTGTCACTGATAATCAAGTTGAAACAAAGCCAATCAAAGGCACATCTCATCGCTCTGTTTTTGCATATGAAGATAAAGCGCTAGCTGTTTGTTTACTTGAAAGCGAAAAAGATCGTGCTGAAAATTTAATGATTGTTGATTTATTAAGAAATGACATCAGCAAAGTTTGTGAATCAGGCTCTGTCCTTGTTCCAAAACTATTTGCATTGGAAACCTACGCAACGGTACACCATCTTGTTAGCACTATTACGGGACGCTTAGCTAAAAATAAAAATTCAATTGATTTAATGCGCGGATGTTTCCCTGGAGGTTCAATCACCGGCGCACCAAAATTAAGATCCATGGAAATTATCGAAGAACTGGAACCTCATCGTCGTTCGATTTATTGTGGTTCTGTTTTCTATCTTGGTTTTGATGGAAATATGGATAGTAATATCTGTATAAGAACTTTAGTCAATTATAATAATCAGCTTTATTTTAATGCAGGTGGAGGCATAGTTTGGGATTCTAATGTCGATGCAGAATATAAAGAATGTTTTGATAAAGCAGCTGCGATATTGAGATTATTTGTACAGGAAAAGTTTAATTGAGTACAACAGTTATTAAAGTGGGCGGTAGTATAATGAGGAGTAGTGAACTAGGTGATTGGTTAAGTACAATTCACTCACTTGCAAAAAATAATAATATTATTATTGTGCCGGGTGGTGGTGAATTTGCTGATAAAGTCCGAGAGATGCAACATTCGTTAGGTTTTGACGATCTGACAGCTCATCGATTAGCCATACTGGGGATGTCTCAATATGGCTATTTATTAGCTAGCATGAATCAAAAATTTCATATCGTGGAAGAACTTGAC
>CAJJDJ010000004.1 GCA_905182825.1 Thiotrichaceae bacterium UBA7359 | reverse complement strand
CTAATAGATCTATTCTATGAATGGTGATTTTTCTTGCTTTTCGTTCTACTTCAATACCTCTGTAAGCCAACTCGTAAAGTCGTGTTCCATTATGCTTTAGCGCCGAATACATCGGTGGAGTTTGTCTTATTTCACCTACAAACTTAGCGCAAGCCTTTTTTACATCAGCCTCAGACAATTCATGCACTAGTTTTTTTAAGATTATTTCACCTTCCGCATCGCCGGTTGTGGTAGTTACGCCTAATAGACATCTGGCTCGATAAGTTTTATTTGAATCTAAAAGATAAGCAGAAACCTTAGTTGCTTCGCCCAAGCAGATAGGTAATAGACCTGTCGCAGGCACATCGAGATTGCCAGTATGTCCAGCTTTATTAGCATTATAAAGTCTTTTTACATGCTGTAGAACACCATTAGAACTGATACCTGCCGGTTTATCTAATATCAAAATACCATTGATATCTCTACCACGTTTTTTTGGAGTTCTACCCATCTAATTCATTTTCATCGTTATTACTAACGGAATTGATAATGTCAGTAATGCGTTGCGCGCGCTCGATTGATTCATCATATTTGAAGCGTATTGATGGCACGCTTCTTGTGGTCATGATGCATGAGAGCTTATGGCGAAATTGACCGGCATGGTCATTCATTTCTTTAATCAATTCTTCATGCGAATTTTTATTATTAAACGACGTAACATAAACAGTGGCATTACTTAAATCTGGACTAACATCCACATTAGACAGTGTGATCATACCATATTCATTTAATGGGAAGTCACGTTGTATGAAAACGGAGAGTTCTTCTTTAATAAACTGGGCTACGCGTTGGTGACGCCCAAATTCTTTTGGCATGGCTAAAAACTATATTTTGCGTTCGACGCTAATTCGTTCGAACACTTCGATTTGATCACCCGCTTGTACATCGCTGTAATTTTTAACACCAATACCACAATCCATACCTGATTTGACTTCAGTAACATCGTCTTTGAATCGACGCAAGGATTCGAGTTCACCTTCATAAATAACAACATTATCGCGTAAGACTCTGATAGGATTATTTCGATTAACACGACCTGTCATCACCATACAACCAGCAATATCACCAAATTTCGGCGATTTAAAAACTTCTCTTACTTCTGCAACACCTGTAATTTGTTCTCGAACTTCGGGAGATAGCATACCGCTGAGCGCACCTTTGACATCGTCAATGAGTTCATAAATTATGCTGTAATATCTGAGATCCACGTTTTCAGCTTCGACCAACTTACGTGCACTTGCATCTGCCCGTACATTGAAACCCATTACTACAGCATTTGATGTCATAGCAAGATTTATATCAGACTCTGTAATGCCACCAACACCACTGCTAAGAATATTTACTCTTACTTCTTCATGACTCAATAGTTTTAATGCATCAACCAACGCTTCTGATGAACCTTGCACATCAGCTTTGATTAGTATATTTAGTAAAGAAACTTCACCTTCCTGCATTTGATTCATCACATTTTCAATTTTAGATGCATGTTGTTGAGCCATTCTCGTTTCACGAAATTTTCCTTGCCTAAAAAGAGCAATTTCTCGAGCTTTCTTTTCATCGGACACTACTAACATTTCATCACCTGCATTAGTTGTACCTGACAAACCTAACACTTCAACTGGAGTAGATGGTCCCGCTGAAATCACTTCAGCACCACTATCATCAATCATCGCCCTGACACGTCCAAATTCATGTCCACTTAAAATAATATCACCTTTCTTGAGGATGCCGTTTTGAACGAGAATGCTAGCGATAGGCCCGCGACCTTTATCTAGTCGAGACTCAATAACAGTACCTGAAGCAGGACCCGACTCTAGCGCTTTTAGTTCAAGAATCTCAGTTTGTAACAAAACACTTTCTAATAAATTATCGACGCCTTCTCCAGTTAAAGCAGAGACAGATATAAATTGTGTGTCGCCACCCCAGCTTTCAGGAATTATTTCAAATTTCGATAATTCTTGTTTCACTCGCTCAGGGTCTGAATTTTCTTTATCCATCTTATTAACTGCAATGATGATAGGAACATTACCTGCCTTAGCGTGTTTCACTGCTTCCTCAGTTTGAGGCATAACCCCATCATCACCGGCGACGACAATGATGACTAGATCAGTAACTTTTGCACCACGTGCTCGCATCGAAGTAAAGGCTTCATGTCCGGGCGTATCCAGAAAGGTAATATCTCCATTGTCTGTCGACACCCGATAAGCGCCAATATGTTGAGTGATTCCACCAGCTTCACTAGCAGCCACCTTAGTACGTCGAATATAATCTAGCAATGATGTCTTACCATGATCAACATGGCCCATTATTGTGACTATCGGTGCTCGATTAATTTGATTGCCGCCTTGCTGAGCAGCCTGAATCATTTCTTCTTCGAGTGCATTATCATTTTGAAATTTAGACTTATGCCCCATTTCTTCAACAACAATTCCTGCCGTATCCTGATCAATAGTTTGGTTAATAGTAGCCATAGTGCCCAAGCCCATCATCACTTTTACAACCTCAGAACCTTTGACGGACATGCGCTGTGCTAGGTCAGCAAGTGTTATACTTTCCGGAATTTCAATTTCTTTAATAATAGGAACTGTTGGCTTTTCAAATCCGTGTTGATTATCTCCTGATTGATGAACTACTGGAGTATGCCTAGCCTTTTTTCGTCTTCTACCAGACCCTTTGCTTGCAACATGTAGTTCTTGTCGACCGTGCCGCGCTTTTTCTTTACGTGCTTTCTCTTTATTTGACGGCTTTGCAACTTCTTTAATTGATGGCCGTTTTACGACTACTGGCTTTACAATTTTTGGTGTTATTTTGTTTATTTGTTCTTCTGCGAAAACTTCAACATTAGCTGGTTTATTTGTTTCCTCTTCATCACTTTTTATTTCGCCCAGTTCATCAATTGTAGTTTCTATAATTTCTTTTTCTACGATCATTTCTTTTTCGACAGGAGGCTCATTCTGAACTTCAAGAATTTTTACCTCAGCATCAGCCATTTTTTGTTTTTGAACAAGGTCGACCACCAGTTGCTCTTCGATTAGTTTTGTAGCTTCTTCTTGCTTTATGGTTTCAGCAACATCACCACGTTTGGCATAGGTACGTCGTTTACGAAATTCAATATTTACTGTCTTTGAACGTGGTTTCGCCCTACCTTGAGTTGCAATTGGCACTTGAATTTCACTAACAGTTTTACGACGCAAAGTGATTTTACGTGGTTCAGAACTTTCATCTTTACCATGTTTTTTTCTTAAGAAACCTAACAAAATAGATTTTTCTGAATCAGTAATAACTTCTTCAGCTTTTTTATTAGGAAGTCCAGCCTCAACTAGTTGTTCTTGTATGCGTTCAACAGTAGCACCTACGTCGCTGGCAAACTCACTGATAGTAACTTCAGGCATTAATTAGCACTCTCACTATTAGATTCTTCTGATTCAAACCATGGTACACGTGCTGTCATGATTAATTTACCGGCAAGATCTTTGTCTACACCAGTTAGCTCCATTAATTCGTCAACGGATTGTTCTGCCAAATCTTCCATGGATATCACACCTTTACTAGCAAGCTCATAAGCTAAGGCCTCTTCCATGCCATCCATTGTCAACAAATCTATTGCAGGCTTTTCATCGCTCAACATTTCTTCACTAGCAATCGCACGTGTCAACATAATATCCTTAGCACGCTCACGTAGTTCATTCACTAGATCATTATCAAACTCCTCGATAGCTAACATTTCTTTTTCTGGTACATATGCAACTTCTTCAATACTCGAAAATCCTTCTTGCACCAGAATAATAGCAACTTCTTCATCCACTCCTAGATGCTCCATAAACATGGCAGATAAATTTTGAGCTTCCGCTTCACTTTTTTCATCCGCCTGCTCAACAGACATGACGTTGAGTTCCCAATCAGTCAATTCACTTGCGAGCTTAACGTTTTGTCCACCCCTACCTATTGCTTGAGATAGATTTTCTTCATCGACAGCAACATCCATAGTGTGAGCATCTTCATCTACCATTATCGAGGCAACTTCTGCTGGTGCCATGGCATTTATAACAAATTGGGCAGGATTATCATCCCAAAGAATTATATCAACTCTTTCACCACCGAGTTCATTAGATACTGCTTGCACCCGCGAGCCTCGCATACCAACGCATGCACCGATAGGATCGATTCTAGGATCATTTGCTTTTACGGCAATCTTAGCTCTAGCACCAGGGTCTCGTGCACCATTGATTATATCTATCATACCTTCATTGATTTCAGGCACTTCAATTTTAAACAATTCAATTAAGAGCTCCGGTGCTGTGCGACTCAGGAACAGTTGTGGCCCACGTGTGATATCTGGCTTAACTTCTTTTAAATAGGCTCGGATGCGATCACCAGGACGTACTGCTTCTCGCGGAATTAATTCTTCTCTAGAAATAAATGCCTCTGCATTATTCCCCAAATCCATAAACACACCACTTCGTTCGGAGCGTTTAACAATACCGCTAACCATCTCTCCCACACGGTTTTGATATGCATCGATAACTTGTGCACGTTCAGCTTCACGAACTTTTTGTACAATCACCTGTTTAGCTGCTTGAGCTGCAATACGCCCGAATTCTACAGAAGGCATTGGCTCTTCTATAAATCCACCTATTTCAATATCAGGATATTTCTCTGTTGCATGTTTCAAAGCGACTTGTCTTGTTGGCGCCTCTAATGATTCAGGTTCATCATCAACTACCTCCCAACAACGAAAAGTCTCATAATCCCCAGTCTCACGATCTATACTTACCCGTGATTCAATATCTTCTCGATTACGTTTTTTGGTTGCACTCGCGAGAGCAAGTTCAATTGCTTCAAAAATGATGTCTTTGGCGACACCTTTTTCGTTACATACAACGTCAACAACCATTAAAATTTCTTTATTCATTATTCATTTAATCTACCGTTTATAAAGTCAAAACTGGGGAACCAGTCTAGCGCGTTCAATCAATCTGAATGGCACCTTGTATTTTTCATTTTCACAACCAATCACAATTTCTTCGTCATGAACTTTATTTAACACTCCAATAAAATTTTTTCTGCCATTATATTTTTCATAGAGCTTAATCTTAATTATTTCACCAATAAATTGTTCATACTGTTCTAGCGTGAACAATGGTCGGTCAAGACCTGGTGATGAGACTTCTAGGTTATAGTGTCCAGAAATTGGGTCTTCCACGTCTAAAACCCCAGTTAGCTGATGACTTACTGCTACACAATCATCAACATCTATGCCACCTTTTTTCTCAATATATACGCGTAATAACGTACCATTGCCATTTTGTGTAAGCTCAACACCTAGTAATTCGCAACCCATAGTAGCTATTTCCGGCTCAAACAAATCTAATAAGGCTTGGTTTTGTCTATACATATTTATTCGCAAACAAAAAGTGGGCTCAAAGCCCACTTAATAAAATTCTAAAAATGCAGATTAATTATAACCAGTTTACATCTGCTCTGCCACAAGACGTCTTTAATATCAAATAATTGTCTCATCGTTGACGTCTATTAAAATGCTTACGGCCTCAACTATCACTCTCTACATAACAAAAAGCCCCTCGATAGGGGCCTAAATTTTCTTTACTAATGCGTTTGGTAGCGGGAGCAGGATTTGAATCTGCAACTATCAGGTTATGAAACTATCATAACTCTTTTGCGGCGCGATTGTACACCAACAGACTTAACGAATACAAAGGCTTATTTGAGTTATTTTGTTTATTGCTGGTTTATCTTGTGTAAAATAATGCAAGTTAGTGTGCTCTCAGTGTGATCAAAATGTCTAGTGTTCCTTTGTTAAAATACTTATCGAACGAATTCATAACCCGAATGGCAAGTTGAACACAATCTAGTCACAGATCATTGTGACTAGATTTTTAATACTCTGCATCATTAGTCTTCCTGTCGTATCCATTAGATACCGAAAAAGTTGTTCACAGGAGATAAAAAAATGAGTGTAATAGAAAGAAACTGATAGAAATTTTTTGATAATACAAATCCTGAAATTAAAGAAATCACTATCAGCAAAATTGCACACTTTTTTACAGACTGAATGCTTTCTGTCTTAAGTCCACTCCCTCAGAATATTGACCAAGCAAGTAATGATGGATTAAAGTCAATGAAGAAACATTAAAAGTAGTCCGAAATATAAATGATGATGATAAATATGAAACATATAATTTTACTATGCACACTCCTAATGTCTTTCAATAGTTTTGCAGATGAACTCTCGAATGCAGCAACTGCGTATCAACGTGGTGATTATAATACTGCCTTTAATTTATGTGAAAAACTAGCAGAGCAAGGTCTTGCAAAGGCGCAGTACAACCTAGGCCTGATGTATAAAAGTGGAGAAGGCACTCCTCAAGATTATGCAGCAGCTATTAAGTGGTTCACCAAATCAGCAGTGCAGAACCATGTAGGTGCGCAGTACAATCTAGGTTTGATGTATAAGAATGGAGACGGCATTCCTCACGATTATAAAAAAGCCATTAAGTGGTGGACCAAAGCTGCAGAGCAAGGTCATGCAAGTGCGCAGTACAATCTAGGCTTGTGGATGAGGAAGCATAATTAGTAATATAAAACGCTATGTCAAAGTGTGACCTCAAAATAGAATTAGATGGACCTGACCATGTCTACATGGAAGACACAATCAAATAATGTGGAAAATTCACGCGACAATCGACATCAAAAAGTTACCTGCTTGGCAAACAGAAGAAAATATAAAAATACTAATTTAATATTTGAAAATACAATCTAAACTAAATGGAGCTAATTCCAATACAACTTATGCCCAAACCTGTTCCGCCAATTTTACTAATTTCGTCATTTTTTTAGTTATATGCTACACACGCATTTCTTTAT
>CAJJDJ010000003.1 GCA_905182825.1 Thiotrichaceae bacterium UBA7359 | reverse complement strand
TAAGACAATTGAATTTAAAGTAAATTTAATAAAACAAAGCTTGATATTTTTCTAAAAAAAAGATACAAAACAATAATCTATATAGATATATTTTAACGTAAAGGTGAATTAAATGAATGAATCCCCTGCTGTAGTCGTACGTCGCCCTACCGAGTCTATACTCGCTACTAATAAAGTGTTGAAAAACACATACTTATTGTTGTCTATGACATTAGTCTTCAGTTCTGTCATGTCTTTTGTCGCAGTAGCTACCAACGCCTCTTTTGTGTCAGCGATGATATGTAACGTGATTGCAATTGTTCTTGTTTGGTTTGTAATACCTAAATATAAGAGTTCAGCTGCAGCATTACCATTAACATTCATTTTTGTAGGTTTACTGGGTTATGGCTTGGGACCTCTTTTGAGTTATTACTTAGTCACATTTTCGAATGGCGCTGAGTTGGTTGGAACTGCTCTTGGTGGCACAGGCGTGATATTCCTATCACTTTCAGGTTATGTTCTAACGACTAAAAAAGACTTTTCATATATGGGAGGCTTCTTGTTTGTAGGTCTTATTGTTGGAATTGTTGCGATGATAGCTAATATTTTCCTTCAAATACCAGCCCTATCATTAGCGATAAGTTCAGTTATGGTACTCGTCATGAGCGGTTTTATTTTATATGATACAAGCCGTATTATTAATGGCGGTGAAACAAACTACGTAATGGCAACAATTTCACTGTATCTAAATATAATTATCTTGTTTCAACATTTACTTCATTTAGTAACTGCCTTCATGGGTCGTGACTGATACGAACCTGAACTACATTTAAGATCTACTAAAACCCAGCTAAGTGCTGGGTTTTTTATGTACAGAATATACTGTATGCCGCGAGTGTATGGATGCACAACAGCGGCGTAAACAATAAACCGCCTATTTCATTACTTGCACCAAAAAAAGGCAAGACTCCACGACTATGACTCATATATAAATTCATGCTAGCGTCGGCCGTGTTATGCGACTTTAAAATAATAATTATTCCTGAAATAAACAATCTGTAATACAAACTAAGGGGGTCACACCATGATGATCGGCGTGCCAAAGGAGACATACGTAGGTGAAAACTCGTAGCGACGACGCCTGGAGTTGTTAAATGGTTATAGAAATTAGGATTTGGCATATTCAGTGGTGATGATTAATACCCTCGAGTAACTATAAAATCACAAAAAATACGGTTTTTTTATCTCTATTGATTAAAGTCTATTGATTGGCAGGACAAAATGGTTGAGGCAACTATGATTTAAATTAATAATCGTGCTAGCATCTCACGCGTTTTTATAGTTATTAATAACTATAAAACTATATAAATCCAAACGAGAGGTTGTCAAACGATGAAGATCGGGGTGCCTAAAGAAATTTATGCAGGTGAAAAACGTGTGGCAACGACACCTGAAGTTGTAAATTGGTTACAAAAATTGGGGTACAGCGTCTCTCTAGAGGCTGGCGCAGGTGCAGAAGCAAATTTTTCTGATGCAGCATATATTGAGGCTGGCGCTGAGATAGCAACAGACATCAAAACACTGTGGGATTCCTCAGACATCATATTCAAAGTTCGAGCTCCTGATGATAATGAAATTGAGTTATTGCATGACGGACAAACATTAATCAGTTTTATATGGCCAGCACAAAATGAATCATTGATGGAGAAGCTTTCTGCCAAGAAGGTCAATATTCTTGCAATGGATTCCGTGCCACGAATCTCTCGCGCTCAAAAAATGGATGCGCTCAGTTCTATGGCGAATATAGCTGGATATCGAGCTATTGTTGAGGCATCACACAATTTCGGACGATTTTTCACAGGTCAAATAACAGCTGCTGGCAAAGTACCTCCCGCTAAAGTGTTGGTTATCGGAGCCGGGGTAGCAGGCCTTGCTGCTATCGGAGCAGCAAATAGCTTAGGCGCTATTGTTCGTTCATTTGATACACGTCCAGAGGTTAAGGAACAAGTCGAAAGTATGGGCGCTGACTTCTTATTACTTGAATTCAAAGAGGATGGCAGTGGCGAAGGTGGTTACGCAAAAACTATGAGCGATGAATTCATTGCTGCCGAAATGGCACTTTTTGCCGAACAGGCAAAAGAAGTTGATATTATTGTAACAACAGCCTTAATTCCTGGAAAACCAGCACCAAAATTAATTACAACTGAAATGGTTAACTCGATGAAAAATGGCAGTGTCATTGTGGATTTAGCTGCTGAACAAGGTGGTAACTGTGAGCTGACAGTTCCACATAAACTGTCAGTAACTGATAATGGTGTCACTATTATCGGTTATAGTGATTTACCTAGTCGTTTACCGACTCAATCGAGTCAACTCTACTCAACTAATTTGCGTCATCTAATCACTGATATGACACCTGAGAAAGATGGTGTGATAACTATTGATTTTGAAGATGAAGCTGTTCGTGGAGCAACTGTTGTCAAGAGTGGGGAAATCACTTGGCCACCACCGCAAGTAAAGTTATCCGCTGCTTCTATAAAACCTGCAGAAGCACCTGCTCCTGTTAAAAAAGAAGAGATTAAGCCACCCAGCTTATTTAAACAGATGCTACCGATTATTATCGGTTCCCTCGTTTTACTTGGTGTCGGTTCAGTTGCCCCTGCGTCTTTCATGACTCACTTTACTGTGTTTGTTTTGTCTTGTTTTATTGGTTATATGGTTATTTGGAATGTCTCTGCTTCGCTACACACTCCACTAATGAGCGTCACCAACGCAGTCAGCAGTATCATCGTTATTGGTGCATTAGTACAAATATCTTCATCAGACCCGGTACTAGTTAGTCTCGCAGCGTTTGGTATCCTTATAACCAGCATCAACATCGTAGGTGGCTTTGCAGTTACTCAACGTATGTTAGACATGTTCAGAAAATAAGGGGATTGTAATGTCAGAAGGTCTAGTAACAGCATCATATATCGGAGCAATCGTTTTATTTATTCTGACTTTGGGTGGATTAAGCCACCAAGAATCAGCGCGGAAGGGTAATCTTTACGGCATCATAGGCATGGCCCTTGCTATATTAGCAACCGTCTTCGGTCCTGAAGTTTACAGTAATATCCATATTATTATTGCCACTATGCTTATTGGTGGCACGATAGGTATGATTCTCGCCAAGAAGGTCGCTATGACTCAGATGCCAGAATTGGTAGCTATTCTTCATAGTTTCGTTGGTCTTGCTGCTGTTCTTGTTGGCTATGTGAACTTCATGGGCGAATCAAGTCTGATAGGCGTTGAAAAAACTATTCATGAAGTTGAAATATATATAGGCATACTTATTGGTGCCATCACATTTTCTGGTTCAGTCATTGCCTTTGGTAAATTGAGCGGAAAAATTGGTGGCAATCCATTGATGCTTCCAGCACGTCATTGGCTGAATTTGGGTTTACTCATTGCGAGTATCTATTTTTGTTATGATTTTGTTCATCAAGGTAACCTTGATGGTGGTAATGCCATGATGCCATTAATGATTATGACCGCTATCGCTCTAATTTTTGGTATACATATGGTCTTGGCCATTGGTGGTGCCGATATGCCTGTGGTTGTCTCAATGTTGAATAGCTATTCAGGTTGGGCAGCTTCAGCAACTGGTTTCATGTTAGGTAATGATTTATTGATTGTCGTTGGAGCATTAGTTGGAAGTAGTGGTGCTATCTTGAGTTATATTATGTGTCGTGCAATGAATCGAAATTTCTTTTCAGTTATTGCGGGTGGCTTTGGTACTACTTCAGGAGCTGTACCTTCAGGTTCATCTGAAGATCAAGGCGAAGTGATACCCATTGAGACTAATGAAGTTGCAGAACTTTTACTCGACGCGAAAGAAGTAATGATTATTCCCGGCTACGGTATGGCTGTAGCACAAGCACAACACAC
>CAJJDJ010000002.1 GCA_905182825.1 Thiotrichaceae bacterium UBA7359 | reverse complement strand
AATAGCATAAATAGAACTCCCACATTTTCATAAATTCATCGCTATAACCTAATTTTTTAACCTCATCTATATTAGCATCAATATTTTTCCGCCAATGATTAAGCGTCGTTGCATAATGTGGACCAATATCTCTCAGATCGTACAAACGTAAATCACTTGAGTTTGTAATCGCTTGTTGCATTGCTGTTACTGAGGGAATACAACTTCCAGGAAAAATATAGCGCTTAATAAAATCAACAGATGTTTTTGCTGCTTCATACTGTTGGTCAGAAATCGTAATCGCCTGTAATAACATCATGCCAGTAGGTTTTAGCAATTCGCTACACTTATTAAAATAGGTTTCATAGTATTGATGACCGACGGCTTCAATCATCTCAACTGATACTAGCTTGTCAAATTTACCATTTAAATGACGGTAATCTTTAATAAGAACAGTGATTTTATCAGACAAGCCTTCCTTCTCAACTCGTTCACAAGTAAGATTATATTGTTCGCGGGAGATAGTCGTAGTTGTTACATGGCAGCCATAGTTTTTAGCGGCATAGATTGATAATGCACCCCAACCTGTACCTATCTCAAGTAGTTCATCTGATGCCTGTAAATCTAATTTTTTACAAATTACATCTAAGCGGTTCATTTGTGCATCATATAACGACATATTTTCATCGCTAAATATGGCAGATGAATACATCATTGTTTCATCGAGCATAATTTTAAATAAATCATTACCGATATCATAATGTGCTGCAATATTCTTACGGCTGCCTTGTTGAGTATTCCGATTGAACCAATGAAACATTTTCTGAAGCGGAACAGTGATATAAGCAAGCCCGCCTTCAATGGTATCTAAGGCTTCTTTATTCTTAGAAAAAACTCGAATCAAATTAGTTAAATTGTTTGTCGTCCAGTAGCCATACATATAAGCTTCGCTTGCACCTATTGAACCACCGAAACATACATCCGCATAAAAGCGTGAATCTTTTATATCAATAGTGACTGACAGGTCACATTCTTCAGATTTACTACCGAAATGATAAGTATCTTCACCATCATTAAGGATGAGCTCACCCAAAGTTATTAGTAAAAACTGTTTCAAAAGAATCTTTTTCGCTAAAGCATCAAGTCTTCTTGGCTTAATCTTCATCCCCAATTCTATGGAATCATAACTATTTTTTTCTTTAACTATCGTTATATTATTATTTAACTTTGAATTTGATATATTCATAATATATTCGTCTATAAAACGCCTTTTTCAATTTTATTCTCAATATTTTTTTTGTGATTGTGAACAGGAACTTTTTTCAAAAATAGCTTTAATGCTTGCCAATATATTCCAACAATCACTTTGACTGTCATCAAAGGAAAGAGAATTAATATTCTTGCGCACTGATATGCTGACATCTTCTTTTGATTTAACCGAAGGGTCGCATCAAATATCTTTTCCTCATTATGATAATTTATCATGTGCACATTCAATGTTTCACTTGGTATTGTGAATCGCCAATCATATTGCAAGTCCATCTGCATAAAGGGTGAAACATGAAACTCTTTATCAATATCAAACTGAAGTTTTTGATTACTGTCATTTACATTTAAAACATAACTGTGTCTTTCTTTCCATGGCGTGTTTGTTATTTCAGCAACTACGGTCTTGACATAGTTATCAGTTTTATCAAAACAGTAATAAAAGGTAACGGGATTGAATACATAACCAAAATAACGCAAATGGGTTAACATCCGCACGCGGCCTTCAATTTCATTCCCTGTTTCTTCTAACACTCTTTTATTAACTGCATTTTTTATTGATAGAGCTGAATCACCGATATAATCATCTCGTTTTAACCTGGCCAGAGCCGGACGTTTACTTGACCAAAACCAACGTTTATCAAACACACTATCTAATTCATCTAGGTCGATATAAGCCAAATAAAGCTTATAGTTAAACTCATGAATGGCCGGAGAAAACCGGCGGTGTCTAATTTGCCCTTCGTATATACAGCTATACATGATGGCTTTCCTCAAAATGCCTCAATGCTTCAAGCGCACTCCACACGCCATCTTCATGAAAACCATAACGCCAATATGCCCCACAGAAATAAGTATTCTGCAAACCATTAATTTCACCTTGTCTTCTTTGTGTGGCTATACCATCTGAAGTAAAAATAGGATGAGAATATTTTATTTTTTTGATAATTTTGTCAGGGTTAATTGCATCTTCGTTATTAAGAGTTACACAGAATTCGTCATCTGAATCTAAAGACTGCAAGATATTCATACTATAAGTTAAAGCAACCTTGTTTTGTTTGTTCCCAAGGATATGATAATTCCAGGCCGCCCAAGCAAGCTTTTTTTTTGGCAAAATAGATTTATCAGTATGTAATATTGCTTCATTTTCTTGATATGGTATTTTGCTTAAAACTAGTTCCTCTAAGTCAGAACAATCTTCTAACATAGCCAAAGCATGATCACTGTGTGTTGCGATAAAGACATCATCGAAAAACTCAGCCTCGCCATTTTTTAATGTCAGTTTTACGCCAGTATCCAAACGTTTAACTGATTTAACTGCAGACTCAGTGTGGATTTTATCTGCAAATGATGCTGTTAATTTTTTAACATACTCTTTTGAGCCGCCTTTAATTACGTACCACTGTGGCCGGTTATTAACACTAAGCATTCCGTGGTTATGAAAAAAGCGAATGAAAAAGCCTGCTGGAAAGTCCATCATCTGCTGAGGATCGGCCGACCACACTGCAGCACCCATTGGTATCAAGTACTGATCAATAAATTTTTTTCCATAATTTCTATCTGATAAATATTTACCCATTAAAACATTGGCATTTCCTGCCTCAAGGTCCTCTACTGATTCTTTATTAAAACGTAAAATATCTTTTATCATTTTATAAAAACTGGGTCTGAATAAGTTTAATCGCTGTGCGAATAATGAATTTAATGAGGTGCCGTTATATTCAAGCCCAGTTTCTTCGCATTTCACACTAAAACTCATATTTGATGGCTGTATATCAACTTCTAACTCTTCAAGAAGCTTAGTAAAATGAGGGTAGGTTCTATAATTAAAGACAATAAAACCTGTATCGATAGCATACTCACTATCATTCATCACTATGTCATGCGTATGCGTATGACCACCAATGTAATCATTTGCCTCATACACTTTAATATCGTGGCTTTTGTTCAGATAGTAAGCGGCAACATTTCCAGATATTCCTGTTCCAATAACAGCTATCTTCATTTTAATACTTGGATAAGAGCAATTTGATCTTTAACTCGAGCAGGCAATTCTTTCAAGTCCCAAACCAAACCAACCTTCTCAAATGATTTTAAAATGTAGTAAGTCAGATCAATTTCCCACCAGAGAAATCCCTGTCGTGCTGAATTAGGATAGAAATGATGATTGTTGTGCCAGCCTTCACCAAAAGTAAAAATAGCTAAGAACCAATTATTGCGACTATCGTCATTTGTATCAAAACGACGACTACCAATAGTATGAGCTAGAGAGTTTATTGTGAATGTTATGTGATTGAGAACAATTGTTGATATAACGAAGCCCCATATAAACATCTGCCAACCATTCGTATTTAACTCTGGATATAAATTATACAAAACCTCTCCAAAAATAAATAAGCTCATCCCTAATATAATGGGGATAAAAACATCGTAACGGTCGATAAATTTTAGTTCAGGAAATTTCGCAAAATCTTTAATATAATCCAATCTGGACGGGAAATTTTGTTTTGCTAGAAACCATCCTGTATGGCTCCATAGAAAACCATGCTGTTTAGGAGAATGCTGATCACTACCTTTATCTGAATTTCTGTGATGCAATCTATGATGCGAAGCCCACCAAAGCGGCCCTCGTTGCACCGCACTTGCCCCAATCACAGAAAAAATAAACTGAGTTATTCTGGATGTTTTGAAGGCTCTATGTGAAAAATATCGATGATAAAAACCCGTAATAGCAAACATACGCACTGCGTATAATATTATTGCTACGGCAACTGCAATAGGACTCCAACCGACGACAAATACAAATAAAACTGCAAAGTGTAAAGCAATAAAAGGAGCTGCCCTTAACCAGTCAATCTCCATTCTATTTGTATCGCCATCTATATCTTTAGTAGCGTAGGCATCAAACCAACGAACGATTGAGCAGATTAAAGTGTCATTATCAATTTTTGAGTCACTCATTTCTTCCTATCCTTGAGTGCCTGCTGTGGAACAAGTTTTATTTTCGAAATATCATAATCGCTATCTTTAATAATACGAATCAGATTTTTATATTCATCAGTTCCGATAACAGGTGTTCTAGACATTATCCATACGTAGTCTCTTTGAATTCTTGCAATAATGGTGTGTTGGTAATCTTTATCGACATATAAAATTCGATAGTCTGCTTTAAATGGCCACATAAACTGCATCTCCCATATTGCATTTGATTTTTTATCTGTCACGAATCCCTTGGGGTGGTATATCTTTATATCGCCGTCAAAACTATCCGCATTAAAAGTAAATGTTGTTGCAATAGTTCCGTCATTATTATTCTCATATGTTTCAATAGCGTTGTGCGCACCTTTTTCTATAAAAGTAGGAATATTTGCAATCACATACCAGTCGCCCATAAAACGATCAATATCTACATATTCCTCAGACTTTATCGGCGGGTAACTGGTACAGCCTATAAAAGAAAAAAAGCTAATTAGTAGTGTTATATTTCGCATAATATTCATTCACTTCATTTGGTAACGTAAATTCGTGCCATCTTTTGTAATTGAATTTAAAGCTAACCACTGATTTTCATCTGAATACCATAAATCGATATTTAATTTATCGCTCTTCAATTTATATCTTTTTGCATTGACCACCTTATCTCGTATTAAAATCTTCTCATCTGCTACGAAACTAATATCGACATCGACAATTTCACCAGTTTGTGAGTTAAGCAATACTTCATTATCTAGAAAACTTTTATCCCAATAGGCAAAGGTGCTGACACAACCAACTACTTCATTAGTGCCCTGTTTAGAATTAATTTTGAAAACACCATTTTCATATTTTCCGTTTGTAATGAATGCCTCACCGTTATCATCTGTTATTGATTCGATAGTGCTGAGGCAAGAACCTTCCCATATTTCGGTATTTTTATGCTTATAGCTGTAAACATTAATAAATAGAATATCAATATTAAAGTCTGCTTCAATCATCACCCTTCTCTTATCACCTTCTTTTTGAAGGGAAAAGTGATGCTCTCCTATTTCTTTATCTCCATAGAAAACTTTAAAATTCCATGAATTCATAGCAAATGAGCTCTGGCTCCATACCAGAAATAGAAGCAATATCATTAGTATATTTTTTAACTTATTTATCGCTAACATTTTTTAGCCTTTTACTCGCCCAGGGAAAAATGAATTTGTTTTCTCAATATACGTTTGATACTTTGGTCTCCTTTTGGCAATCTCTTCTTCGAGCATAACGACGCCTGAGAATTTCAATAACAACCAAGACATAAGTAAAGGGGAAATGATGATCCACCATGGCCCACTGTTAAAGGCATAAAAATAAAAA
>CAJJDJ010000001.1 GCA_905182825.1 Thiotrichaceae bacterium UBA7359 | reverse complement strand
AAAAAAGTCAGTGATGCTGTCAATATTCCTGTGATTGCCTCTGGTGGAGTCGGCAGTCTGAAGCATTTAGCCGATGGCATAATTTATGGGAAGGCGAATGCTGTACTTGCTGCCAGCATTTTTCATTTCGGCAAGCATACTGTTGCCGAAGCCAAAGAATGTATGTCCAAGAGAAATATTGAAGTTCGTCTTCAACGTACGGTATGAAATATGAGCTCATGGCTAGATAAAGTTAAATGGAATACTGATGGATTAGTCCCTGTAATTGTTCAAGAGAAAGGGTCACATCAGATACTCATGCATGCGTGGATGAATCGAGAGTCACTATCTCAAACGGTGGAGACAAAAAAAGCCGTCTATTGGTCACGGTCTCGTCAATCACTTTGGACAAAAGGAGAGTTATCTGGACATTATCAAAATATTGAATCGATACGGCTAGATTGTGATTTCGACACATTATTACTCACTGTCAGACAAGATGGCAATATTGCTTGCCACACTGGCAGACATCACTGTTTCTTTATGTCTCTTGTTGATAGAGAATGGCTAGTAACTGAAGAAATATTAAAAAACCCTGAAGATATCTACAAATAACAAGTCAGAAATGAAACAAGACATCCTTAATTCGCTTTCAGAAATACTCAATCAACGTAAACAAGCCAACGCAGATGAGTCGTACACTGCCAAGCTGTTTAATGATGGAGTAAACAGTATATTAAAAAAAGTTGGCGAGGAAGCGATCGAGACAATAATCGCGTCTAAATCCGGTGATAATGCGGCTATAATCCATGAAGTTGCAGACTTATGGTTTCACAGCCTTGTATTGCTAAAACACCATGGCCTAGAACATTCCGATGTCCTAAATGAGCTTGAGTCTCGTTTTGGTTTATCAGGCTTAGATGAAAAAGCCAATCGCAAAAATTAATCACGAGCAAGCTGTCTAATCAAGCTTGATTGTCAGTTTAAATTCGGGTCAACTAACATATAATAAAATATCATTTTTTTTGGAGAAAATAGATATGGGCTTTGGTATAACAGAATTATTGATAGTTCTAGTAATCGTTGCGCTTCTATTTGGCACTAAAAAACTACGTAACATGGGTGGTGACTTAGGCAGCGCTCTAAAAAGTTTTAGAAGCGCCATAAAAGAACCAGCGACTAAAGAGAAAGTTGTAGAAGCTTCAGAAAAATCTTCACAAGGACAAGTCATAGAAGGGAAAATTGAATCACAAATTAATGACTCTTCTAAACCCTGATTAATCTCCTAGGGGCAATTCTAATATGTTCGATATCGGTTTTTGGGAACTAACTATCATTGCAGTTATTGGTTTAATCGTGATAGGCCCGGAACGATTACCTAAGTTTGCACATGATGCTGGACGCTTTGTAAGTAAAATTCGTAATTTTATTCATAGTGCCAAAGATGAACTTGAGAAAGAACTTCAGTTAAAACAACTCAATGAGCTTCAAAAGAACATTAATCATATTGACGACCTGATGAAGCATGCACCAGATCGAGTCATTTTAGGACAATCTGATGACGATAAACAAACAGACAAACAAATAGACACATGACATTCACGTCATGACAAATATTAACTCAGACACTGAACAACCATTAATTTCGCATCTTATTGAATTAAGGGTTTGTGCTCTTCGATCTATAATTTGTGTTTTTGTCATACTGGTAATTTTACTCCCTTTTTCAAATCAGATATATGCCTACGTAGCTACACCATTAATAGATGAACTGCCTAAAGGAAGTCACATGATAGCTACAGAGGTAGCATCACCTTTTTTTGCTCCGTTTAAGCTAACTTTGTTCTGCGCTATTTTCATAACAGTTCCTTACATACTTTATCAAGCTTGGTCTTTTATTTCTCCGGGCCTTTATAAAAATGAAAAACAATTCACCGTTCCATTGTTGATTAGCAGCAGTTTACTTTTTTATATAGGAGTAGCATTTGCTTACTACGTGGTTTTCCCTCTGTTGTTTTCTTTTCTAACTGTAAGCGCTCCCAAAGGAGTTCAGGTTATGACGGACATAAATCATTATCTAAATTTTGTCATTAAACTGTTCTTTGCTTTTGGTCTTTCTTTTGAAATTCCAGTTGCTACATTTTTATTAGTCAGAACTGGTTTTATTAGTGTTGAAAAACTTGCAGCTAATCGTCCTTATATAATTGTCTCAGCATTTTTTATTGGAATGCTATTAACACCACCAGATATAATTTCTCAAATTTTGTTGGCAGTACCAATTTGGTTATTATTCGAAATTGGACTTATTATTAGTCACTACTACGAAAATAAAATAAGTATGTCAGATAAGCCGGGGGATTAGAAAATTGAGTGGCTAGTGTGCTACAACATCTGTTTAATCTAATTTACGAGGCTTTTCAAAAAACTAAATAAACTCAATCATTAAACCTTTATATGTTTTCGAATTCGACAAGAGCTGAAAATATCATGATTGTTCCCAGGGTAAGCCTTGAAAACGCCACCCATTGATAGTGTTTCTATGCCCATTTTTATTCTTATCTCCCTCAAAACCATTTAGCACATTAAAAACGTTTGTAAATCCACCTTCGATCAAAATTTCACCCGCTAGTGCTGAGCGCTGACCACTTCGACAAAGCACTAATAGAGGAACGTCGCCTGACTGATTATTGTCGACCACATCTGCAACTAAAGATTCTCGAACCTGTTCAATGAATCTTAACTGTACATTCCAATTAGGGGGTTCTTTGATAGGAATATTTATCGCATTAAGCGGATGACCGACAAAACTGTATTCAATAGAGCTTCTAACATCAATTAATAAAGCACCATTTTCCTGTTGTAGTATTTTATGAGCTTCTTGCGGATTAATTTTTTTAAGCATCGCGAACAACCTTTATTTGTTAATATTGGAAAATAAGCTACAAATATCGATATAAATCAACTTGGAAAAAATTACTAAATCGAAATTTCTTAATAGATAAGTCAAAGACTTATTGATTGCGTTCGATTAGCGCATTACCATTAGTTAGCTTGTTAAGAAGAATAATATACAGTATTAATTAAAACTTACGGTAGAAACTAATGAGTATGGATGATCGTGATGGTGTAATTTGGCTAGATGGCGAATTTGTGCCATGGAGAGAAGCAAAAACACATGTGCTAACGCATACCCTTCATTATGGGATGGGCGTATTTGAGGGTTTGCGAGCGTATGAGACAGATTCTGGTACAGCTATCTTTAGACTAGAAGACCACATAAATAGACTGTTTGATTCTGCACACATATTGAAGATGTCGATGCCTTATGATAAGAAGATCATCAATAAAGCATGTCTCGATTCTGTTAAAAACAATAATTTGGAGTCTGCATATATCCGTCCAATGTGTTTCTATGGTTCGGAGGGGATGGGGTTAAGGGCTGATAATCTTAAGGTCCATGTCATGGTTGCTGCCTGGGCTTGGGGTTCTTATCTCGGTAATGAAGGACTAGAAAAGGGGATTCGAATAAAAACATCTTCTTTCACACGGCACCATGTCAATATCACTATGTGTAAGGCAAAAGCTAATGGTAACTATATGAATTCAATGCTTGCTTTACAAGAAGCTCTTGCTGATGGTTATGATGAAGCACTTTTGCTAGATAATGAAGGTTATGTGGCAGAAGGAAGTGGTGAAAATATTTTTATAGTCCGAAACGGGATAATCTATACTCCAGACCTTACGTCTGCCTTGGAAGGCGTAACTCGCGAGACAATTATGCAATTTGCCAAAGAAAATAATATCCTCGTGAAAGAAAAGAGAATAACTCGTGAT